>NZ_BMOD01000006.1:149087-224349 GCF_014646895.1 Deinococcus roseus | reverse complement strand
GTTCAAGCAGCCTGGGAAGAACTTCGAAACCTCAGAGAACTGTTCAAGTCACCTGTCCCACTCGGTGCGTAACTTCAGTTATTTACTGTCTACTGTCTACTGTGAACTGTTGACTTCTCAGCAGGACCCGAGAGAAACGGTCTTGCTGACCCGCTTTTCACATCCAGCTGGCCTTGAGGGCTTCCCAGCGCTCGGTGTTGAGGCTGACGTCCGGGGGGATGTGCACAGGGGCTTCCAGGCGGCTCATGGGGGTCACAGCAGGGGTGCGCTGCTTTGCCAGATCGAAGATGCTCTTGCGCTCTGTGCCCACATGCAGGGTGCGCAGGTCTTCAGGCACACGGTGCAGGTTTTGCAGCAGCAGCAGGAGTTCTCTGGCAATCACATCCACGTGATCTGCACTGGTGTACTGGTCCGAGAAGGCTCTGGGGTAAGGCCAGGGGGCCATTTTGAAGCTGGTGCGCACAATCAGGTGGCCGGGGTGTGCACGTGCGGCTTCTTCACCCAGGGCTTTGCTGAGGCTGTACTGGTTGCTGGGGTTCACCACCTCGTCTTCCTGGTAGTTGCCGCGTTCACCGTCAAAGACGTAATCCGTGGAAATGTGAACAAACCGTGCAGCATTCCGGGTGGCCTGCGCCAGATGCCGGACGGCCAGCACGTTGGTCTGGTAACACAATTCCTGTTCTTTCTCTGCTTTTGCCACATCTGTGTAAGCGGCCAGGTGGAGCACCACATCAAACCGATGCTGAGCGACATAAGCCCGGATGCTCTGTGGGTTCAGCAAATCCAGTTCGCTGCGCCCTGGAGCAAGCACCTCAAAATCCGTGAGCATGGGCAGCAGTTCCTTGCCCATGCGCCCGGTGCCTCCGGTGACCAGCAGGGTGGGTTTGGGGGTCATCCCCGGTCCTCCTGCCAGAGGTCCTCTCCGAAGTAATCCCAGGGGAAACGCCCCTCGTTGGGGTCTGCAAGGTTGAACTGGGCATCCATGGTGTAAAGCAGGATCGCGCCCTGTTCGCTGGCCTGGTAGCCGTGGGCCACACCACTGGGGATGTGCACCATGGTGGGCTGTTCTCCGCTCAGCACCAGTTTGCGTTTCACCCCAAAGGTGGCAGAACCCTGGCGGCAGTCCACAATCCAGATGGTCAGTTGCCCCTGGATCACGCACCAGATTTCGTTCTGTTCTTCTTTCACATGGATGTGAAAGGCATTGACCCGCTGTGGGGCCGCCCAGGACACGCTGATCTGTCTGGGGGTGAGGTTTCCGGGCAACTGTTGCACCCCGGCCTCGTCCAGACGCAGGTATTCCATGAAGGCCCCGTTTTCCGAGCGGATCTTGCGCAGGGCGTGGGTCCACACCCCGTCGATCTGGGGGGCAGCGGGGTAGCTTTCAAATTTGAGGTCTTCTGAAATGGAGGGATCCAGGTTGATTTTCCAGTTGTTCATTTATTCTCCGTCCACAACCACGCTGGAGCGGTCTCCCAGGATCACCTGGTAGGAGTGGGATTTGCGGCTGCGGCCTCCCATCCAGGCCTCCTCACCCAGGATGCTGGCATCCAGACGGCGGGAAAGGTGCCGGATCTGTGCGCCCTGCATCAGGATGCTGTATTCCACCTCGGCGTCTTTGACCACAGCGTTCTGTCCGATGCTGGTGTAGGGGCCAACGTAGGCGTTTTCAATCACAGCTCCGGCGGCAATGCTGATGGGTCCACGCAGTCGGGAGTTGCGCACCACCGCTCCGGCGGCAATTTCAATTTCCCCGACCAGTTCGCTTTCTTCCACAGTGCCCGCAATGTTGCGTTCCAGGCGGCTGAGCACCAGACGGTTGGCATCCAGCAGGTCTTCGGGTTTTCCGGTGTCTTTCCACCAGCCGCGCACCTTCTCAGAGCGCACGGTGAAACCCCAGTCGATCAGGCCCTGAATGGCATCGGTGATTTCCAGTTCCCCTCTGGGGCTGGGCTGCAGGGTCTCGATGACCTTGTGGATCAGGGGGGTGAACAGGTACACACCCACCAGGGCCCAGGGGCTGACGTATTCAGCGGGCTTCTCGATCAACCGGGAAATCTGGCCCTGTTCGTCCAGCACGGCCACCCCGAAAGACTGGGGGTTGGGGACTTCGGTGAGCAGGATGCAGGCTGCGGTTTCCCCCTCGTGGTAGGCTTCCAGCAGATGCCCGATGCCTCCGGTGAGCAGGTTGTCTCCGAGGTACATCACGAAAGGCTCTTCTCCCAGGTGGGGACGGGCGGTTTTGACTGCGTGGGCGAGGCCAAGGGGCTGGTCCTGCAGCACGTAAGTGAAATTCACCCCGTAAGCAGAGCCGTCTCCGAGGTGGTTTTGCACTTCGGTTCCGGTTTCCGGGGAGATCACCACCACGATGTCCCGGATGCCCATGTCTGAGAGGTCATCCACGGCATAATCCAGGTTGGCCCGGTTCCCGATGGGCACAAGCTGCTTGGCACGGGTGTGTGTGAGGGGCCGCAGGCGGGTGCCTTTTCCTCCAGAGAGAATCAGGCCTTTCATGCTTGCTGGCTTTCCTTGAGGCGTTCACCGTACTGCTTTTGGTAGTAAGCCTGGAAACTGCCTTGCCGGATGGGGAGCCACCACCAGTCGTTGTCGCGGTACCAGCGCACGGTTTCTGCCACGGCCTCTTTTGGCTGGTATCTGGGTTCCCAGCCCAGGGCACGCAGTTTGTCCACGTTCATGCTGTACCTGCGGTCATGGCCCGGGCGGTCCGTGACGTGACGAATCAGGGTCTGGGGTTTGCCCAGGGTGTCCAGCACAATCTGGGTCATTTCCAGGTTGGTCATTTCCAGTCCGGTGCCCACGTTGTAGACCTCTCCAATCTGGCCCTTTTCCAGCACCTTCAGGATGCCGGTGCAGTGGTCGTACACATGGGCGTAATCGCGCATCTGCAGGCCATCTCCATAAACAGGGAGGGGCTGGTCCTGCAGGGCATTGGTGGTGAACAGTGGAATCACCTTCTCTGGGAACTGGTACGGCCCGACGTTGTTGGCCCCTCTGGTGATGGTGATGGGCAGGTCGTAAGTGATGAAGTAAGCCTGCACCAGCTGATCTGCGGCTGCCTTGGAGGCACTGTATGGGCTGCGGGGTTCCAGCGGATCGCTCTCAATGCTCTGGTGGCCCTCTGGAATGTGTCCGTACACCTCATCGGTGCTGATGTGGTGAAAGCGAAGGCCAAATTCACGGGCCACTTCCAGCAGCACCTGGGTGCCGCGCACGTTGGTGTCGGTGAACACCAGGGGCCCCAGGATGGACTGGTCCACGTGGGTTTCTGCAGCAAAATTGACGATCAGGTCGATGTTGTGGCTTTGAACAAGGTGCCGCACCAGTTCCTGGTTGCCAATGTCTCCCACCACCAGCGAGAGGCGGGGGTTTTCCCAGCAGTCCTGCAGGTTCTCCTTGCGGGCAGCGTAGGTCATTTTGTCGAGGATCACGACCTGGACAGCTGTGGTGTCCAGCAGCAGGCGCACAAAGTTGGATCCGATGAATCCACAACCGCCGGTGACAAGTACATTCTTCATGGTATTCACTCCTTCATTCACTCCTTCAAAACTGGTCAGCGGTGCTGCTGCAACCAGTGGTAACTGTGCATGCTGAATTTGCGTTTGAGGTTCAGGGGAATCAGGGGGTGGCGCTTCCCCAGTTGAAAAGCCAGGTATTTGACAGCAGACTCGGTGACCACTTTAAAAGCCAGCAATGGCCTCCCCTGCTGCACCACATGCTGAATCTGGGCCAGCACGAAACGCACCCCTTCTTTGCCCACTCCTGCTCCGGGCAACAGTGCGCTGGAATCGTGGAAGAACACCCCCACATCGAAGTTGCGCCGGAACTGCTGCTGCAGGGTGTAATCGTGCGAGTGCAGCACTTTTGCCTCTGCCACGTACTTGATCGTACCTCCCGAATGCAGGATTCGGGAGGCCATGGCCATGTCCTCGTTCATGATGGTGTCGCTGGGAAAACCACCCAGGTCCCAGAACGCCTTCCCCTGAACTGCAGAAAAGACATTGGAAAAAAAGTAGGCCTTGACCCCCAGACGGGACACATCTGCACGGGTCTTGGTCTGGGAGGTGGCGGGGTAGTTGAAGGTGCGGGTGTAGGCTTCCAGCAAGGTGCTGCCCTGGTGGGGCAATTGCCTGCCATAGGCGCCGATGGCCTCGCCTTGCAGGATGGGTTTAACCAATTGGTACAGGGCGTCTTCGCCTTCCAGCAAAGCATCCTGGGTCATGAACACGTACACATCGGCCTCGCGGTGGCAGCCTGCACCCAGGTTGCGGGTGCCCCCGTGGTTGAAGTCCTTGCGCTCGATGGGAAGGACTTCAAAGCCTTTCCAGCCTTCCAGGGTGCCGTCCGTGGAAGCAGAATCCACCACCACCACCTGAAGCTGCACCTCTGCAGGAAACTTCTGGGCCTGCAAGCGGCGCAAAAATTCCTGCTGGTGGGGTTTTGGATTGAGGGTGGGGAGCACCAGACAGATGGTTTTCATGTCAGTTTCCCCAGTTTGTTGTTTCTGGCATCCTGGTAGCCGCGCACGATGTAAGACAGTTTCTTGAGTTTTCCGGTCTCGTAGAGCACCACACAGCCAACCTCGTGGATCATGCGCAGCAGGTTCAGTTTCTGCATTTGCGGGAAGTCTTCACGGTACAGTTTCGCCATGTGGAAACCGTTTCTGGAGATGTAATAGCGCCTGAGGTAAGAGTGGTTGTTGGGTTTGAAGGTCAGGCCCAGAAATCTGTGCACCGTGCGGTTCCCGATGGCATGCTTGAAGCAGACTGCCGGATTCACCAGCAGCTTGAAGCCTGCTTTTTGCAGCCTCAGACAGTACTCGGAGTCCACGTGGTCAATGAAGTAATCGTCGCGCAACGGCCCGGCTTTCTGGTGGGCGGTCATGCGGATGCAGGCCCCGGAGGTGATGGCAAAACTGGTGCGGATTTCCCGTCCAATGTCACTTTCGCTGACCTGAAAAGACTCCATGCTGCCGTTCTCAAAGAGGGTGAAGCGGGCGTAGGTTCTGGAGTTCACATCGAAGAAGTTGGGGGCCACCAGTGCGGTGTCCGGGGTGTTCTGCCCAAAAACCTCCAGGGCAGACTGCACAAAACCCGCCTCAATCTTGCTGTCCTGATCAAAGGTGAACACAAAATCCGTCCCGGTTTTCTGCAGCTCTGCAAAACCCACATTGAGGGCATGGGCAATCCCGAAATTGTCTGACAGACGGATCAGGGTGAGTCCGGGATGGTTTTCAAACCGCTGCAAATTCAGGTCTTTCTGGGAGGCATTGTCCACCACCAGCACCCGGTCACACTGCTCCAGAAGCTGACCCAGCAGGTCATCCAGCGGGTTTTGCGGGTTGAAGGTGACGATGACGGCTCCGGTGGTCATGCGGCTCCTCTGAGGGTCATGCAAAAGAATTCAACGGTTCTGGGAGCACTCAAACCTTCTGGAAAATTCATAAGACAGCATCCACCGCCTGGTCCATGTGGAGGATGGCTTTGATTTTTTGATCCATGTTGCGAATGGCATGGGTCCAGGTGAATTCTTTCGATGACTTCAAACCATTTTCCCTCATCTGGGAGAGCAATTTCCTGTCATGGTACAAACGGATGATGGCATCTGCCATGGCCTGAGAATCTTTTGGAGGCACAAACAATGCATTGTGGCCATCGGTGGCATAATCTTCCGTGCCAAAAGGCGTGGTGACCACCACTGCTCCGCAAGCCATGGCCTCCAGAGGGTACAGGGGGAAGCTTTCATACCAGGAGGGACACAGGCAAACATCTGCATTTGAATAGGCTTTTCTGAGTGTTCCCCCTGAAATGAATCCCAGAGCTTCATACGGTGCAACGTCATTGTCTGGGGGCAACAACGCATCCCCGAACACCTGCCATTTCAGATCAGGGATGGTCTGGCGCACAATTCGGATGGCCTCTGCAGCTTCTTTGAAGCCTTTCCAGGTGGCAAGCCTCCCACCATAGCTGATCACCACAAATTCATCGGAAGTGCGGCTGCGCTCTGGATGAAAAACCTCAAAGTCGATGGCATTGGGGTTCACACCAAAAACATCAATGTTGTGTTTGCTTTTTAAAGTTCCAGCCAGCCAGGAAGAATTGGCCACAATGTTCATGTCCAGAAAATAACTCAACTCGGCATCTATTTTTGCTCCCCAGGGATCATCAAGGTCTACAGAAAAATAAGGTTCATAGTGTTGAATGAAATAAATTTTATTTGCTTCATAATAAGCAGAGGCCACAAAAGCAGTTTCAAAAGATGTGGCAACCACCACATCAAAATCACGCTTCTGGGTGCTGCCCGAAAAAAGCTGTTGGTATCCTCCTTTCCTCAGAGAATATCCAGAGTATCTGGTGAAGTGTGTCAACAGATTGTTGACTGCTGCACGCACTTTGTTCTTGTCTTTGCTTCTGGAGTAATCCAGCAAGCTTTTTGCAACCCCCAGCAAGCTGTTTTTCATACTTGAGGTTTGTGGATTGGCAATGGAAAATTTGGGTTTGAACCACTTTGGGTGAGGGGATGGGTAAAGTGGAGTCACCACCACTTCATGACCCAGCTCGCTCAGGCCATTGGCGTATTCAAAGATGCACAGCAAACCTCCCGTGAATTTAAATTCATCTATGGGAGGCACCACAAAATTAATGCGAGCCATTTTTTTCCTCTTTGAGGATCTCATCAAAAATGCTGAGCGCCCTTCCGCAGGCCTGATCCATGTTGTAGTACTTGTAATCGGCCAATCTTCCAGCAAAAATCACTTTTTCTTTGAGCTTTCTGGCTTCTTCCAGGTATTGCTCCAGCAGAATCCTGTTCTCTTCACGGGGGATGGGATAGTAAGGTTCATTGACCTGGGGCACGTAAGCCTGAGGATATTCAACGATCAAAGTGGTTTTTCCAGATTCCTGGCCCGTCAGAATGGTTTGTTCGGTGATTCTGGTGTAATCATAATCATTGGGATAATTGACAGTCCCGGCTTTCTGGATTCTGGGTTTGTTTTCGCTGATGGTTTTAAATTCCAGGCTTCTGTAAGGCAAGTTCCCAAACCGATGATCAAAGAAGGCATCAATGGGTCCGGTATAGACCATGCCTTCAAATTGCACTTCATCGATGATTTCTTTGTAATCCGTGTTCAGCATGGTTTTGATGTTTTTGTGGGAGAGCATGTTTTTAAACATTCTGGTGTAGCCAAACTCTGGCAATCCCTGGTATTTGTCCTGAAAATACCTGTCGTCCCTGCTGATGTAAATGGGCACCCGTCCTGTGACACTTGCATCCAGCTCTTCTGGACGCAATCCCCACTGCTTTCTGGTGTAATTCAGGAAGACTTTGTTGTAAACAAAATCGGCCAGAAACCTGAGGTGTTCGTTGCTGCTTTTCTGCAGTTCTAAAATCGGCACTTTCTTGCCATATCCAAATTCACTGATCAGTGCATTTTCAAGCACGTTGGCCAGCCCAGCCGGGAAAACTTCTTGCAAAGAATTCAGGTTGAAGGGCAGGGGGATTTCTTTGCCGTCCACAACAGCCAGCACATGGTGATGATATGAGCGCCAGCTGGTGAATTGCGACAGGTAATGCCATATTTTCTCTGAATTGGTATGGAAAATGTGAGGTCCATACAGATGGGTCAGAATGCCATCTGTGTTGTGCTCATCGTAGGCATTTCCACCAATGTGGTCTCTTTTGTCCACCACCAGAATTTTTTTGTTCATTTGCGTTGCGAGACGCTCTGCAAGCGTGGAGCCCGTAAAACCTGCACCTACAATCAACCAGTCAACCTTCATTGTGCTCTCCTCCACAGGGATATTGATTTTTGGGACACATAAGACACCATGCAAATCACAATAAAAATTTCAGTGGTCACAGACAGAAATGCCGCGCCTTTTAAAGACCAGTAAAACGCAACTGGATAAATCAAAATCATGTTCAGAACAGATGCCGAAATGATGATGGAATTGAACTGCCTGTCATGACCATTTGCAATCATCCACTGCAATCCCAGGATGTTGCTCATCACCAGAAATGGGATGCTGAGGGCAAGAATTCGCAATACAGGCACTGCCGAATGGTATTTCTCACCCAGAATCAGGTGGATGATTTCGGGGGCAAAAAACCAGATGACCACAGCAATCAGCAGGCCCAGCAAAATTCCGACATCCAGGATTTTTCTTACGGCATTCCTGGCCGCAGGCGCATCTTCTTGCAGCAACCGAGACACTCTGGGAAACACAATGGCCGTCAAAGCCGAAAATCCTTCCAGCGACAGCCTATTGACTTTATCCGCATTGCCATACAGAGCAACTGCCGATGGATTCACAATTGTGCCCAGAATCAATGGGGTCACCGTTGAATACAAAGAAACACTGGCCCTGAAAATGAACATCTGCCACCCCAATTTAAGGGCTGAAAGTGTATGGCGAAGATCTGGTTTCAGAGAGAACACAAAACCTTCTCTCATGATCAGCAATGACGATATGACCAGAGTCACAACACTCGAGAGGGCATAAATGATGATCACCAGCAATCCAGTACCGAATGTTCTGGCCAGCAGGATGATCAAAAATCCCGCCACGATCTTGCTGGTCAATTCGATCATGGAAAATCTGGGCAACCTGTCGATGCCCTGAAAAAACCAGATGGGGTAACATCCCAGTGCAATGCCATACAAAACCGAAAAAATCGGATAGCAAATGTCACCGCCAAACACTTTGTAATTCATCCCAACCAGCATGAAAACAAGCCCTCCAACCACAGAAAGCATGGTTTTTGCTCCATAAACATGCTGCAAAGTTTCTGTCATCCTGGGCTTGTTTTCACGGGACACTGCAATTTCCCGTGTGGCAGAAATGTTGAAGCCATATTCCACCAGCACACTGAGCAGGATACCAAAAGACTGGGCAGCAATGGCTTTGCCAAATTCTTCAGGATGCAGTGCACGGGCCAGAAAAGGGATGGTGATCAGCGGCACAATGAGGGAAACCACCCTGGTCCCAAACAAAGCCAGCACACCACTTATTAAGTTGCGATCAAACACTCAGTAAGCCCCTTTGCCCCGCAGCACCACCATCACGGTTTTGATCAAGACCACCAGGTCCAGCCAGGGGCTCCAGTTGGACACATAATACAAATCCATGTTGACCCGCTCTTCATAGGTGGTGTCACTGCGTCCGTGCACCTGCCAGTATCCGGTGATGCCAGGACGCACCTGTTTGTAGGTTTCAAACACCTCGCCGTACTTCTCGATTTCTGCGGTGACAATCGGGCGGGGGCCCACCAGGGACATCTCCCCCACCAGCACATTCCAGAACTGCGGGAGTTCATCCAGGCTGGTTTTGCGCAGGAAAGCCCCCACCCGGGTGACCCGCGGATCGTCTTTGAGTTTATGGGTGGCCTCGAATTCCTCGCGCAACCCAGGGTTGTCCTGCAGGATGTGCTTGAGGCGTTCGTCTGCATCCAGGTACATGCTGCGGAACTTCAGGCAGTTGAACATGCGGCCATCCACCCCGATGCGGCGCGCCCGGTAAATGATGGGACCGGGGCTGTCCTGGCGGATCCACAAAGCCAGAATCAGCATGACCGGCAAAGCCACAATGCTGCCAAACAGCACCAGCACGATGTCCAGCAGGCGCTTGATGAAGTGGGAACGCCAGCTTCGCAGGTTGTTCTGCACCTCCAGGGCAGCGTAAGTGCCCAGGCTGTGCGGCTTGAGGGCCTGGTTGGGCACCCCAAAAAAATCAGGCACCACCCAGGTGATCGGGTAGGCCTCGTGGATGTTGTTGATGATCTGGCTGAAACGCTGCGCCCGTGCACCGGGAATGCTGATCACCGCGTGGTTGGTGCGGGGGGCTTTCACGGCGTCATAGAGGGTGCCCACCACCGGAACCCCGTGAATGGTCTGGTTGAGCAGTTCGGGGTTGTCGTCGTAAATGGCGATGGGTCTGAGGCCATAACTGGGGAACTGCTGCAGTTGCAAAATGGTGGCCTGACCGGTCTTGCCTGCCCCGATCACCACCACCGGACGGCCAAAACGCCCGGCCTGGATCAGCAGGTGACGCACAAAATAACGCACAGGCAGGGCCAGAAACAGCAAGCCCAGCCACAGCACACCCACACCCAGCCGGGTGATGATCACGTTGTGCACGGCAAACAACGAAGCCAGTTGAATGGCAAACATCTGCACCGAGGTGTTGAAGTGCAACTGCAATTCATGCTGGGGAGCACGACCATAAGCCGGGTAGTACCCCTGAATCAGACGGATGAACACCCAGATCAGGACCCAGGCCCCCACATAACTGGTTTCCAGGGTGCTGTACTGCACCGGGGTGAGGATCAGGCGGGTCAGCAGCAGGGAAAGCAGTGCAGCCAGCAGGTCTGCCCCGATCAACAGCAGGGTTTGGGGCAGGGCCTCGACTTTGTACAGCCTGCGCATCCAGGGATTCACATTTTCACCAGCATAACTTCGTTGTGCCATTTGAGTTCGCCACCATCATTGCAAGACTATGGGCCTTTGAATGGGCCTTTTAAAACGCCAGAAAAGCGCAATGCTGCAAAGCAACGTTGCCTCTTCCGAAACGCAACCGTCTATCAGAATAGCATCTTCATTGTGAGATTGAACCTTTTCGAAATGCAGGGACTGGTGTGACCGGCCACGTAACAGAAAAGGAAAGGCACTCAGTGCAGACCGAAACGGGCTTTGATGCCCCAGCCTTCTGCAAAACGGTAGGCCCCCAGGGTGTAAGCGTAATTGGGGGTGTTCAGGGTGCCTCCAAAACCGTAAAGCACATTTCCTGTGGCCCAGTCGTAGCCCAGCATGGGTTCTGCCCGAAAAGCATCTGTGACCTGCACAAAGGCTGTTGCACTTAAAGACAGGTTCAGCCAGCGGGATTCCAGGGTGCTGTAGCGGATCTGGTTGTCCAGTTCCACCACAGGCAGGGCAAGAACCACCTGTTGTCTGGTCTGCTGTGCCAGCCAGTCTTCTGAGAGGGCATATTTCAGGCTCCAGCGGTCTGCAGCATAACGCGCCGAGACTTCGGTCTGGTTGCGCTGCTCCGGGGCAAAAGCACTGAAATGCACCTCCCCCACACTGCCACTCAGGGTGTGCCTGAGCTGCAGGGTCCAGGGTCCCTGCTGGTATCCCAGCTGGTAAAACCCTTCGTGAACGGCAGCCACATCGTTCAGGGTGGTTTGCAGGCGCACACGGGCATCTGTCTGCAGGTTCAGGCTTCCCACCATGCCTGTTCCCTGGTAATGGCCTTCTGCTGCATAAACCAGGGCTGTCACTTGACCTTCATTCGCCCCGGAAGCCAGGGCCAGCCAGGACACCGGGCCGGTTTTCAGGCTGTACCCCAACCCAAATTCACGGGTTTCGTTCACGCCAGTGCGAAAGTGGGCCCGCAAAGCCAGACCTTGAGAGGGTTCCACATCCACCAGCAGGGCCGGAAATGCGGCCTGTTGCCCCACCGGAGCGGGAAGCCCGGCACGGATGCGCACATCTGCGGTTTCCTGATCCAGCAGAATTTCAGGGGAAAACCCTGCATCCACAACATGCACCCCCAGGTTCAGGCGGGTCTGCAAATCCAGGCTGACCGGAAGGTTGTGCAAGGCCACCCCTGTGGCATCAGAAACCACCTCGATGGGTTTCTGGTTCAGGCGCTCCTGGTATGCGGCAAAAGCATCCTGAACAGCAGCCAGCAAAGGCTTCTGGGGATCCAGAGGCAAAGTCAGGGTGCCCAGATCCGGGGTTTGCCAACCATACACATCAAAACGCACGCTGCGCACCGAAAAAGTCTCAGGGGTGATGTTCAGGTCTTCTCCCAGCAGCAGGAGTTCGCGGGCATCCAGTTCACGGCACACACAGAACTCGATGTGCTGCGCCTGCACCTGCTTTTCAGTGCCAGAGAATTCTGTGGCCTGAAGCTGGTTGAGGTCCTGCCTGAGCCTCGCCACCTGCGCCGTCAGTTTTCCATTCTGCAGCACAGCTTTTTCAAGCACGTACTGTTCCTGCTGGTCTGTGCGGGTCAGGGTGGCCCTTTCAAATTTCCAGGCGTTGCCGCTCTGGGTAGCTGCTCCTTCCAGGATGTAGGTGCCCTCCGCGAGGGGCACCCCAGAAAGCACCTGGCTGGGAAGGGTCAGGGTGATTTTCACGCCCTGCAAAGTGCGGGTTTCTGTATTGCCAGACAGCTCTTGCACCGTCCCCACCACGCCATCTCCAGTCACCTGCAGCACTTCTGACACAAATTCCTGCCCCACAATGCTGATTTTAGAGGTGGACAGATCCAGCCCTCCCAGCGTGAAACAGGCCCCGCTGAACACCGTGCCGTTTTCGTCGGATTCGAGGTCATCGGCATAGATCACCCCCAGGCTCTCGTCTTCCAGCGAAAGGTCTTTCTCGGTGCAGGCCGCACTGGCCCAGCCGGTCAGGGAAAACAACGAAAGCAGGCAGAAGGTCAGCAGCACATGTTTTTTACTGCGTTTATCCGTGAAGTAAGAAGATCTTTCTGAATCCTCCCACTTCAAAGAACACCCATCAGCAAGAAAACCGCTTATTCTGTTGAATGCTCTAAAAAAGGTCAGCACAGGAACAGTCACGGGCACAGTATAGCCTTCTGGCGTGAAAGCGTTCTGTACAGGAATTCACGGGTTGAGCCACAGACAAAAAACAGGACCAAGAGGCCCTGTCCTGTTGGCCTTATGGAGCGGTCAGTCTTCCCAGTCTTTGACTTCGATGGGGGTGCATCCCTCGGTCTGCACGTCCTTGACGTTGTAGCGGGCGTCAAAGAGGATGGTCACTTCCCCACGGTCAAAGTGGTTGGGTCCCACGATCATCTTGCGGTAGATGAAGCCGTCCCCATCGTCCTGGCGACCAATGTCTGCGCTGCGGGTGAAACGCAACTCCACCACTTCCTTGTGGCGTTTGGTGCGCACCCGGATTTTAAAAGCATTCTGGTCCATCTGTTTGACGTAAGGGTCCTTGGCTGTTGGGGCAGACTTGCGAAACAAAGAGAACATTCAAACCTCCAGGGTGAGATCCACCCGAGTCACCACACTTTAAAGCACAACCGTCAGGGGAATGGGTCGTCGTATGCTCTTATTCTACCGATTTCACATGATCAGAATCAGCAGGTTCAGCATCGGCAAGAGGGTCTGGAACCTGTGCTTCAGCCGCTTCAGGCTCGGGTGCAGCCTCCTCAACAACATTTTCTTCTTCTGTGGGATGCAGGGCCAGCAACAACCCTGCCAGCAGGGCCGCCCGTCTGGGCATTTCTGAAACAATCACATGCTCGTGTTCGGCATGGGCTCCATCTCCGCAGGCCCCCAGTCCATCCAATGTGGGTGCAATGCTGGCTGTGAAATTGCCATCGCTGCCCCCTCCACTGGCCGCTTCTCTCAGTGCAAAACCCAGGGTTTCTGCCACCTGCCGGGCCAGATCAAACAGGTGACTGGTGCCTTCCGTGCGTTCAAACGGAGGGCGGTTGAGGCCCCCGGTGACGGTGACCCTGGCCCGCTCATCAAAGGGACGCAGGTTGCGCATGCCCTCCTCCACCCGCTGGGCTTCGTCCAGGGTGGTGACCCGCAAATCCACATGCATCCAGGCTTCTGCCGGGACCACGTTGCTGGCCGTCCCACCACGCACTGTGCCCACATTGATGGTGGTGCCTTTCGGAGGGTAAGCCAGGGCCGTCACATCCAGCACCTGATGGGCCAGTTCAAGAATGGCATTGACCCCCTTCTCGGGCTGGCCTCCGGCATGGGCAGCTTTGCCCTGCACCGTGACGTAAAAATCCCCCACCCCTTTGCGGCTGGTCTTTAAAGTATGGGTGCCAGGATTGGAAGGTTCGATCACCAGAACGGCCTGCGCTCCCTGCGCCAGTTCCTGAATCAGGGGCTGGGAGGTTCTGGAACCGATCTCCTCATCGCTGGTGAGCAGGAAATCAATCTGGCAGGGGAAAGAACCTCTGGACTGCAGGGCCTTCAAAGCCCAGATGGCCTGCACAATGCCCCCCTTCATGTCGTAGCTGCCTGGACCATACGCCCGGTCTTCCTCAATGCGGAAAGGCAGGCGGTTGAGGGTCCCCAGTTCCCACACGGTGTCGGCATGG
Organism: Deinococcus roseus; assembly: GCF_014646895.1. NCBI lineage: Bacteria > Thermotogati > Deinococcota > Deinococci > Deinococcales > Deinococcaceae > Deinococcus > Deinococcus roseus. Next base: position 210,238 of record NZ_BMOD01000006.1, on the reverse strand, counting down.
GAGAGGATCAGCACCCGCTGGTCTGAGAGCCCGGCCAGCCGGAACAGGCGGTGGTCTCCGTTGCTGGAAGAAAAGCGTTCACTGCTGGCCCCCAGAGCCAGCATCCATCCCTCCACCACATCTCCAACCTTGCGGATCTGTTCGGCGTTTCTGCTGGGCGATTCGATCTCGACCAGGGTGCGCAAATCCTGCACCATGCTGTCTTGCTGGGCTTCTAAGAGCTGGAGTACATCTCGCATGTCCCCAAGTATAAACGCAAGCCTCGGGGGCACATTGCGCACAACTTCACGCAACCTGCCCCCGAAAAACCCAATCTCAACCGGTCAGGCCAGAGAAGCCTGCGGATCTGTCCGCTTTTCTGCAGCAAGCCCCCAGAATGCAGCCAGTTCCTGGAAAGCCTGCAAACTGCGCTCTACAGCCTGAGGGGTGAAGTCAAACTCCAGACCGCAGGCCTGAATCAGACCCAGGAAGGGCAAAGTTCCCCCCAGACGCATCCCTGCCGTCAGGCGCTCAAAAGCCTGATGGGGGTCTTTGATCATCTGGCCCGAGAATTCCAGGGCGCACAGATCGGCCAGGGCGTAGCGGGTCTTGCCAAAGGGCACCCGCACATGCCAGCCGTTGGTCCAGTAATTGCGGCCTGCTTCAGGAACGGACATGAGCCAGGGGTGATGGGCCCAGGCGATTTCTTCCCAGTGGGCATAGAGGGCTTCGGTGGTCAGGCTTTCGGGTGGGGTGGTGTAAACCCACTCTTCCCACAAATCCACCATTGCACAGTGCAACATGCCTTCCAGGCGGTACATCAGGGTCAGCAGGCGCAGGATCCTGATGTTTTCAGGGGTGAGGATTTCGCTTTCTGCAGCAAAGTGTGCCCCATACACCTCGAAAGTGTGGGCCACAAATTCCATGAACTTTGCAGAGGCATCCAGCAGCATGGTCGGGTGCACCTGCAGCATCTCATGGAAGTGCTGCACATGGCCCATCTCGTGCAGCAGCAAAGTCAGGCCACCCGCAGAAGCATCGATGGTCATCATGGAACAGGGCTTGCGGGTGAAAGCCAGCAAATCTGCAAACCCCTGGGTGGTCTTGGTGCGCCGGTCTTCCAGGTCCAGGTAGCCTCCATCCAGCAACTCCTGGTACTGTTCTGCCAGCCTCGGACTGAACGCCTGGAACACCTTTCTGAGCCCTGCATGCAGCGCAGTGAGGTCTGTGCGGTCATAGGCAGCACTGATTTTGCTTAAAGCCGGATGGCCCCGGTCCACCCAGTCAAATTCTGGCAATTCCAGTTCACGGGCCACCTGGGCATGCACCTGATCCAGCAAAGCAGGCACCCGGTTCAGCAAGGTGGTGCGGGTTTCCTGCCACTGCTGCAAGGTGAAGTCATGGCGTTTCAAGCGCTCCCAGGACAGCTCGAGCGGATTGTTGAAACCCAGCTTGCGGGCCTGCTCCCAGCGCAACTGGATGAGTTCAAAGTAACGGGCCACCCGGTGCTCACGCAGGGGTTGCATGTGGATCTGTCTGGCCTCCCAGGCCGCCTGTCTTTGCTGCCGATCTGGCAGGTCCATGGCATCCAGCAAATCCTGCTCGGTGGCATACGGTGCAGGAACAGGTTGTTCCACATGGCTGGCATTGTAGAACTCCATCATTTTTTCTTCTTCCTGTTGTAACAATTCAGGAATGAGGTCTTGCTCACGCTGCAGGTGCTTCAGGTAACGGGTGGTCACTTCCCAGCCCGGGGTGACCTGCTTCAGATCAAATTCCACCCAGCGGGCATAAATTTCCTTCTGAAAATCCGTCACCTGGGGGACCACATCCCGGTTGAACGCTTTGTAGGCTTCCAGGGGTTCGGGGCTTTTCACATCGGCCATGGTGTCCCAGTGCAGGCGGGACCTCTGCTCTGCATAATGGCGTTCCAGTTCGTCCCATTTTGCCAGCCACTCATCCCTGGTTTCAGGGTTCAGGGGGAAGTCCAGCAATTCCTGCCAGGCGTTTTGTTGATTGGGCCAGTCATACGTGAATTGTTCTTTGAACATGATCTTCAGTGTAATGGAAACCCCAAAACAGAAAACAGGCTGTCTGGCCTATCCCCTGCTGCCCCTTCCCTCAACCCACAGAAGACAGCTGGTCCAGGGTTTTGGCACTGATGGACAGCATCTCGGTCAGGCGGCTCAAACACCGGCTGTATTTCTTGGCATAAGCCCCATAACGGTAAGTGGCAGGAAAAAGCTGCTCCAGGGCCTCACCAGAGGCAGCAAAGTTCAGGTTCAGGTCGTAGACCTTGTCTATAAAATGCACGAACCTCAGGGCGATGTTCTGGTCGGACATGCACACCAGATCATCGAGCAGCACCATCTCAATGCCTTCCAGCATTCTGGAAAACCGCGCAGGGTGCACGCGGGTGAGGTGCAGGTTCAGTTCACTGGCGGTCAGGCGCACATGGGTGCCTGCCTGGGCCTCCAATGCGGTCAGGTCTGATTTTCTGAGGGGTTTCCCCACCCCTGCCCCACGCTGGCGGTAATCTGGACCATCAATGGAAAGCACAGCAAAATGCTCTGCAATGGCCTGAATCTGGCGCTTGAAATCCTCTGCATTGAAACGGCCCTGGCCCAGATGCTCAGGCTGGGTGTTGCTGGTGGTGATCACATGGGTGCCCAGGGGCATCAGTTGCCCCAGAAAAGTGGAGGTCATGTGGGTGTTGCCCGGATCGTCCAGCTCGAACTCATCGATGCACAGCAGGTCATAACCCTGAAAAGCCGCAATGGCCCGGTGCATCCCCAGCATTCCGATGGTGTACAGCAGCTCCTGATAACTCAGAAAGGCCTTTTTGCCATCAAACGCATGCCAGGAAGCAGCCAGCAGGTGGGTCTTCCCCACCCCAAAACCCCCATCCAGATAGAACCCCAGTCCTTCCACAGGCTTTGGCTTGCGAAACAGGCGTTTAACCGGCTGAGGCGGGTTGCTGGTGAATTCCCGCAAGGTGTCCCGGGTCTGGGCCTGTGAAGGGTAATCCCCATTGGGATGGTAGTTGTCGAAGCTCACTGCTCCAAAACGTGCTGTGGGTTTAAAGCCCTCCAGCATCTGCTCTGGAGTCACCTGGGGGTTGCGGGATAACAGGTCTATGCGCATAAGTCCTTGCTGGGGCGAACCCTCTGTTCTCCAGTGTAATGCTTAACTCTGGTGAAACAGTGGGTACTCTCTCTGTAGCAGGGGAAAGACAGGGCCGAGAGCCGAGAGCCGAGAGCCGAGAGCCGAGAGCCGAGAGCCGAGAGCCGAGAGCAAGGTAAATTCTATGGATATGTCCGTCAAGAACATTACAGCCTCCAGCAGCAGGGATTGCCTGTTCGTTTCGGTCCATCCCACCCTCCCTGAATTTGCAAGCGCTAGAATCATGCACAAGCATTTCAGCCCAGCCCTCGGCTCTCGGCCCTGGGCCCTCGGCAACCACAGGAGTCCCCCATGTTTCTTGGCATCGACATCGGCACCGGCAGCATCAAAATCCTCCTGATGAACCGTTCTGGAGAAATCCAGGCGGTGCACAGCCAGACCTACCGCTGTTCCACCCCTCAGAGGGGCCATGCAGAAATGGATCCCGAAATCTGGTGGCAGTCCCTGAAGATGGTGCTGCAGCAGGTTCCGCAGGATTTGAAAGATCAGGTGGAGGCTGTGGGGTTCAGTGGCCAGATGCATGGTCTGGTGTTGACCCGTGCAGATGGAACGGCGGCCCATCCTGCGGTTTTGTGGCTGGACCAGCGCAGCACCGCTGAACTGCAGGACTACCCGGAAGATGCTGCTGAAAGGCTGCTCAATCCGCTGTCGGTGGGGATGCTGGGACCCAGCCTGCTCTGGATGGTCAAACACAGGCTCGAGGCTGTAGAGCAAGCTGATTTTGCTTTTCTGCCCAAGGACCACTTGCGGTATCGCATGGGTGGAGATGCCTGCACCGACCCTTCAGACAGCACCGGGACCTTGCTGGCAAAACCAGATGGAAACTGGAACATGGGTTTGATTCATGCGCTGGGTTTGCCTGAGCGTCTTTTTCCCGAAGTGCGTCCTTCTGCTGCAGTGGGAGGACACCTGAGTGAATGGGCAGCGCAAGAACTGGGCCTGCCTGCTGGCATTCCTCTGGCTGTAGGAGCCGGAGACACGCCCTGTGCAGCACTGGGAAGTGGTCTGCTTCAGGCAGGTCAGACCCAGCTCACCACCGGAAGTGGGGCGCAACTGGTCACCCTGACCTCCAGCAAACCGAATTTTGATCCTGCCCTGAACGCTTACCGGGCCACCTCTGACCACTGGTATGTGATGGCAGCCATGCAGAACGCCGGGGTGGCCCTGGAATGGGTGCGCAGCAGCCTGAGCCTGGACTGGACCGAAGCCTATGATCTGGCCTTCCAGCAGGAAACTTCTGTGGTGTTTCTGCCCCACCTGATCGGAGAACGCACCCCCCTGATGGACCCGAAAGCCAGAGGGGCATGGCTGAACCTGGAACCGGGCACCTCTCGGGGAGAATTGATGCGGGCGGCACTGGAAGGGGTGGCTTTCAGCATCAGAAACGGTCTGGAAGCCCTGCAAAAAAGCCATGAAGTCAAACACTTGCGTCTGGCCGGAGGGGGCAGTGGAGATTCCCGCTGGCAGCAACTGCTGGCGGATGTGCTGCAGGTGCCTTTAAATCCTGTGTCTGCCCTGCACAGCAGTGGAAAGGGAGCAGCAATGCTGGCTGCAGCTGCACTGGGCCATCCTTTTGAACGCTGGATCAAACAGGAAGACACCCCGGAGGTCATCCCCCGGGGTGATGTTTACCAGCACAAATTTGAGAAATTCAGAGAAGCCCATGAGCGCCTCAAAGGCTGGTTCTTCTGAACCTCACTCCCGGTGGATCAGCAACTCCACTTTGAAGTTTCCACGCCGGGTCTCGTTGATGATGCGCTTGAATTCGATCTTCCCGATGCCCTCGGCGGCCAGCATGTCGCCTTCGCGGATTTCGCTGCTGGATTTGGCGACCTGACCGTTCAGACGCACCTTCTTGTTTTCCAGACCGGCCTGGAAGTAGGCCCTGGACACCCCGAAGCCCTTGGCTCCGACCACATCCACCCGCATGCTGGGCACCACCACTTCGCGGGTTTTGCTGGGCCGCTGGTGCTGGGAGAGGTCCACCTTCTCGACGGTCACTTCTGTGCCAGCCAGACTGGTCAGGGCCTCTATGGCAGCCGAGGCTTTGCCTGTGGCCGCCACCCAGTAGGTCCCCTGGTGCTCACGGATGTCTCCGAGTTGTTCTTCGGGCACAACGTCGAGCAGCTGGTGTTTGAGCAGCACCGCATCCATGTGCGGGGAAAATTCACCTCCAATTTCCCAGATGTCCACGGGATCGCTGACGCTGGGAATGTGTTCGGGGTAGAGGGTCAGAACGATGCGTTCTGCATTGAGAAAACCACCAGAGATGTGATGTTTCACCTCAGGGCTGTTCAGTTCACGGCGGCTCACACTGTCCTGGGGGATGAATCCGGTGCGGATCACCCGGCCTCCGGCAGCCTGAGCCATGAGTTTGGAGAGGTTCATATGCTATCAAAGTAGCACAAGTTCTGCTTTTCACACATCGTGTTTTCAGCCTATTGGACAGGAGAAATGGCCAGTGAAGCAGTCAGTTGTCAGCATTCAGCCGTCATCAAACACCCTGTCTGGCGTGAACCAGGGATTCCCGATCTGCATGCATCCTGCACTGCTCGCTTCAGACAAACCCGTTAAGATGAAACCATGCATACCCCGGAAATCGCAGGCAGAATTGGCTCACCCAAGGAAACGCTGGCCCTGTTGCTGGAGCGCAGCACCCTCAACATGCACACCATGTTCATTCTGATCACCGATTTTCAGGACCACCGCAAGCAGGCCCGCTACAGCGTGCTGGTGCACAACCCCGGTGAAAGCGTCCTGACCGTTCCCGCTTTTGGTCCTCATTTTGGCGCAGCAGGCAGCGAAGCCCTGCGTGCTGTGGTGCAAAAAGCCCTGGATGGTGGGGTCAGCAATTTCAAGGAAACCGTGATCAACCCTTACGATTTCCAGCGCATGACCAGCGACCCGGATGAGGAAGACCTCAAGGTGTTGCTGGCCAAAGCCAACCCCACCGACCATCACATTTACCTGTAAAAGTTTACAGTTCACAGTGGACCGTTCACAGCAGGAAACACCTTCCTGCTCAGAGCAGAAAAAAACCACAGGGCAAAAACCACAGGGCAAAAACCACAAAGCCAAACAACGACCAGAAGCCCGGAACAATTCCGGGCTTCTGGTCAGAGACAGGGGTCCGTGGAATTACATTTTGGTGACCTGCACTGCGGAGGTGCGGTTGATGGTGGTGCCATCTCCGATCTGTCCGCCGAAGTTGTTGCCGAAAGCCCAGACTTTGCCGGTGCTGCTCAGGGCAACGCTGTGGGCACGGCCTGCAGAAAGTGCGGTGATGCTGCTCAGGCCAGGAACCTGCGCGGCCACTTTCTGGTCGATGGTGTTGCCCAGTCCCAGCTGGCCGCTGTCGTTCTTGCCCCAGGCAAACACAGTGCCGTCTGTTTTGAGGGCCAGGCTGTGGGAAGGTCCGGCCACGATTTCTTTCACTCCGGTGAGGCCCTTGACCTGCACGGCTTTTTTGCTGCTGATGGTGCTGTTGTTGCCCAGTCTGCCGTTGTGGTTGTCGCCCCAGGCCCACACGGTGCCGTCTGATTTGAGCGCCAGGGAGTGGTAGTGGCCTGCAGAAACGCGGGTGATGCCGCTCAGGTCAGCAAGTTTCACGGCGGTCAGGGCCGTGGTGGTGGTGCCGTTGCCCAGCTGTCCGTCCATGTTCCAGCCCCACACCCACACGGTGCCATCACTCTTGAGGGCCAGGGAGTGCCCCAGACCTGCGGAGATCTGCACGATGTTGCTGAGGCCTGCAACCTGCACGGGGTTGGTCTGGTCGGTGGTGTTGCCCTGACCCAGCTGGCCCACATTGTTGTGGCCCCAGGCCCACACGGTGCCATCACTCTTCAGGGCCAGGGAGTGCTCGACGCCTGCGCTGATGGCCACCACGTTGCTGATCTTGCTGATTTTTTGAGGAGCGCTCTGGTCGGTGAGGTTGCCCAGACCCAGCTGACCGTAGTCGTTGCGACCCCAGGCCCACACGGTGCCATCACTCTTCAGGGCCAGGGAGTTGTTCCAGCCAGCAGCCACTTCGATGATCCCACTGAGGGTGCTGGCGTTGCTGATCTGGCCGTAGCCGTTCCAGCCCCACACTTTGAGGGTGCCGCCCACCAGACCCAGGTTGTGCTGGTTGCCACTGGCGAGCAAACGGGGGGCCACTTTGCTGAGGGCCTGTGCATCCACTTCGGGGGTTTCCACAGGGATGGTTTCAGCGTCGGGAGCGAGGGGAGCATTCTGGGAGGGGACAGTCTGGGTGCCACAGGCCACCATCAGGAAGGTGAGCCCGGTCAGGATCAGGATGTTTTTCATGTTTTCGCGGTGTGAGGGATGTTGAACGGGTTTGATGCCGTTGGTGGGAAGTCCTCACCAGTGCTTTTGCACTGCCTTCCTTTCCCACGCTGGCTTCCTGAAGTTCCGGCACAGCACGGCCCTCACGGAGGATGTGTTCCTCTGTGGGTCTGTGGTGCGGAAGGGGTCAGGTCTTGAGCTGCAGCTTACAGGGCGAGCAACTCAGCCGGAGGTGGATTGGGACCGCGGTTCCTGGTGTTTTCTTTGCTGTGTAACATGCTGAAAGTCACTCCTTCCGAGTGGGGAAGAGTGACCGACAACGTAGACAATGGGTTGTTTCGGTCCAACCAGCAATGCTGGCCAGACCCTGGACCAATTGCCTCATGCCGGTCGCACCACTAGCTCTGCGTTTCCCAGGTGCCCGTGTACGGGAGAACGCTTCATCGCTTCATGAGCCAAATCTCTGATACACATTATGGCACTCTTGCTGGCGTTTGGGAAGGGGTTTTTATGCGTCCAGAGCTGGTTTTTGTTTTATTTTTTGGTTACAGAAGCTGAACACAAATGATGGCTGGGGGAAAGATGCCGAGGGCTCAGGGCAGAAATCTCAAACCAGACCTGTAGGGGCGCAGCGTGCTGCGCCCAATGGCAGAAACCTCAAATGACACCTGTAGGGGCGAGGCGTGCCTCGCCCAGTGCAAGCAGCCTCAAGCCCTCTCCCAGAAACCAAAAATCCCTCCTCTCCTGAGAAGGGATCTGAAATTATTTGAAACTCAGCGGATCTGCACGCGGTACAGGAAGTACCCGAAGTCTCCGGGGGCCATCTGGGTGATGTTGCAACTGGTGGGCAGGTTCAGGGGCAGATCAATCACGCTGGTCTGCCCGAGGTTGACGTTGACCACCGAGCCACTGGGGCAGTGCAGTTCCATCTCTCCGGTGGCTCCGTAGACGTTCTGCACCATGTCGGTGAAGTACGGAACATTGTCTCCCAGCACGATGTCGGTGATCACGGTGTCGCCAGAGTTGGTGAAGGTGATCTTGTATTCGATGACTTCTCCGACCTTGCCGCCGTTGCTGACGGTGTAGGAGGTCTCCCCTTGCGTGACGTTGCGCAGGCCCTTGGTGAGGCTGAGTTTGCCGCCGTTGGCAAGCGTTCGGGTGGTGGTGGTGTCCAGCAGGTAGAGGGGGTCTTTGACGCTGCTGTTGTTCTGCCAGGTCAGTTCGGCTTTGACTTTCACGCGGTCCACAGAGTTGGCGGCCAGGTTGGAGGGCACATTGACCTGCACGTGGAATTCGCAGGGTTTGAAGCTGCCGTCACTCAGTCTGGGCCAGCTGTAGCCCACATGGATGGGGCTGACCAGCAGGTTGCTGGCTTTTTCGGTGTCGCTGAAGGTGCCGTCGCAGTTGGTGTCTCCGAACACCCCGTAGAACAGGTTGCCTGCGGTGCTGAAGGCGAGGTTGCCCAGGGTTTCTGGGGTGTAGGCGTGGGTGTAATCGATGATGCCTGGGCTGCTGGTGGTTCCACTCTGGTCGGGCCTCCAGCTGGAGCTGTGCAGGATGCCAAAGTAATACGTTCCGTAGGTCTGTCCGCTGGCATTGCTGTAACTTCTGCTGGCGGCCAGTCCATCGTTCAGGGTGGTGGCCAGGGTGATGGGGGCCACATTGCCGGTGTTGTTGCCCGTGGCGGGCTGCGCAGCGTGGCCGATCACCACGGTCTGGCCTCCGAACTGGGCATGGGGCAGGTACATCTGGAAATCTCCAGTGGCACTGGTGGTGGCACTGACGGTGTTGACGCCTGCGGTGGCCCTGACGGTCACCCCAGATGCGCCTTTTTCAGAGAGGTCCTGAATGCCGTTGTTGGCCTTGCTTTCATCTGCCACGGATGCAGCTCCGAAGGCATCGTCGTAGAAGACCCGCCCGGTGACCCTGGAGCCGTGGTACAGCCCAAAGTTCTGTCCGGTCACGGCAGAGGCCACATCCAGTTGCCTGCTGCCATCTGCCGGGTTGATGTACAGCCATCCTGCAGGGGCCGTAATGCCAGGGGCAGGGTTACCCACAGTACCGCTGACACTGGAGACCGCCAGGGTGTAGGTGCCAGCGTTGACGTTGGAGAAAGTGAAAGCTCCAGTGCCTGCGCCCACTGTGGTGGTGGCAACCACGTTTCCGCTCTGGATCAGGTGAACGTAAACGGTGCTGCCCGCCGTCCAGTTTTCGGTGGGTTCAAAACTGCCGTTGGGCTGCACATCCTCGTACACGTTGCCTGAGACGCTGAATCCGGCAATGGACACCGTGACCAGACCGCTGAACTCCGAGGTGTTGCTGCTCAGGGTGGCGGTGGCGGTCAGCTGGTCTCCCAGATTGACTGTTGCAAGCAAACCGCTGACCGGAACCACGAACTGGAAGCGGCTGGTGCTGTCCTGGCCTTGCAGGATGCCGTTCACGCTGGAAGGACCATAAGAGCCAGTGGCACTGTCCGAATCCACAGCAAGGCAGGTGCTGGACACCGTGCTGCAGCCTTCCGTAAAGGTGCCCAGGTAGGTCTGTCCTTCCCCGAAACCGCTGGGGTCAGGGTTGGCCAGGAACAGTTCGATGGTGGCTCCGGGACGGGCATACCCCGTGATGGTGAGGTTGCCTCCTTGCAAAGTTGCTGTGGCAAAAACCGGGAAGTTCAGCAGGGTGTTGCCTCCGGTGTCTGCATCTCCTGAGTCATTGAGGGTCACATAAGGCGCAGTCCCGGATTTTTCAGTGTCGGTGCTGGTCATCAGGTCAATCCCGATTTTTCCGTTGCTGTAGATGCTGTTTTTGCTGATCACGTTTCCGGTGGAGGTGGGCTCCACCATCACCCCTGATCCTGTGTTGCTGCGGATGATGTTGTACTGGATGGTGTTCCCAGGCCCGTACACCCGGATGCCCGAGTCTTCCAGGGAAGCTCCGGTGCCCGCACCGTTGAATTCGATGGTGTTCTGGCTGATGGTGTTGCCGCCCATCCCGATGTGGGTGTCCACACCGACCCCGGCGTTGTAGGCCACCAGGTTGCCACGCACCGTCACATTTCCGCTGCTGCCGTTTTCGATGTCGATGCCGTCCAGGTTGGGGTTGCCAATGGCATTGCCCCGGATCTCATTGCCCAGGATCTGCCAGCCTGTGGAGCTGTTTTCCAGACCGATGCCTTTGCTGGCATTGCACCCGATCAGGTTGTTCTGGATGGTGCCGTTGTCTGCACCCAGGCTGCGGATGTTGTCGCCGGTTCCGGTGGCCCCTCCGGTGGGGCAGTTGAAGCTGCTGCGGGTGGCGGAGATGCCCACAAAGTTCTGCTCGATCACTGCGTTGGTGAAACCATCGTCCAGGTGGATGTTGGCATGGTTTGAGCTGTTGACTGCAGTGCCAAAGCCGTAGATGGACAGGCCCCGCAGGGTGATGGTGTTTGCAGAGACCTGCAAGCCCATGCCTGCTATGTTTCCGGTCAGGGATTTGATTTCGATTTCGGGTTTGTAAATCTTGTTCAATACAGTGTCGTCTGCGTTGCCCAAAATGGCATCCACTCCGGTGCCCACTGTGCCTCCGGTGCCCAGCTGTCCGGTGTTGGTGTCTCCGATGTTCACGGTCTGGGTGGTGCCGTCCAGGATGGTGTTCACGGCATTCGCTCCGGTGAATTGCACCGTGGTGGTCAGGGTGATGGTGGCGGCCCAGGAGGTCGGAGGAGAGGCGGGCTGGGGCACCATGAAGATGCTGGTTTCCTTGCCTGCGGGGAGGCTTTCATTGGTGTTGTCCAGTTTTTTGCGGTTGCCAGACTGGGCCAGCAGACTCTCATTGCCCAGCGCGTTGGCGTTCAGAACAAACTGCCTTAACGAGCCCTGACCTGCATCGCTGGTGTTCACAATGGTGTCAAAGTTGAAACCAAAGTCCACACCGGAGACGTTCCCTGCCGTCAGGTTCACGCTGCTGAGGGATTGCACTTCCTGGTTTGCCACGGCGTTCAGGGTGGCAAGCGTGCTGGTGGTGTTGGCGGCTGCATCGACCTGAGCAGGGTCTTCCCCACCCACCTTGCTGGTCACAGCCACGGCAGATCCGGTGCTGGCATTGGTGCGGTAGGTCTGCACAGGCATCAGGGTGTTCACCCAGCCGGTTCTGGTGCTGCTGACCGTGCTGTTCACCACCCGGATCTGGTAGTTGCCTTCAAACAGCCCTATGCTGTAGTTTCCGCCTGCAGTGGTGGTCACATTGTTCTGGGTTCCAGAGGTGGAGGGGTCCAGATCCACAGGGGTTCCCGTGCTGTCATAGACTTCCAGGGTCACGCCAGCACGGCCAATGGCTCCAGCGGCAAATCCAGAACCGCCGTTCTGTGCGCTGGTGTTGGAGGTGCCGTAATTGCGTCCCAGACCTCCACCGTAGTTCACATCTTCAAAGACCGTTCCAGAGACCTGGCGGTACAGGTACACCGGGCCAAACTCAGAGGTGCTTCCTGAGGCGTTGGTGGCGGTGGCGGTCACGTTGGTGGCCGTTCCCAGGGCCGTCACCTGTGAGGCACTGAGGCTCAGGGTCACATTGAAGTTTCCGCTGGCATCTGCAGTTCCCTGCCCGATGTAGATGGCCCCTTCACCGTGGGGTTTGCTGCGCCCATCGGAGAGCAGCACCACACCGTCCTGGTTGGCTGGACTGTTGTCTGCAATGAAGAATTCCAGGGTTGCACCCGCAAAAGTGGAGTTGCTGGGGGTGGGCACCGCATTGCTGGGCAGGTTGCCGCCCACCACACCTTGCAGTTGCAGGCTGTTTCCGGTCAGAACGCTGGAGGTGATGATGGGGTAATCGATGAGCCTGTTGGGCTGTGCAGCGGTCAACAAACCATCGTTTCCGGTCACCCCATCGAGCTTGAGGTCAATGCCCAGTGCGGTGTTGTCATAGATGGCGTTCTGGGAGATGGTTTTGTTTTCCAGCGCAGCGATGGTGCCGGTGGCGTAAATCTGAATCCCGGTCTGGTTGCCAGTGATCACGTTGTGCAGCAGGTAATCCCGCACCGTGCTGGTGTTGTGGGTGGCGGTTCCGCTGGTGGTGTCCAGGGAAAGGCTGATCCCGCCATAAGCATTGTTGGAAATGGTGTTGTCCTCAATGCGCTTGATGGTGTCTGTTGGGGTGTACCCCAGTTCGATGCCCGAATCTCCCGCACCTGTTGCCGTGATCAGGTTCTGCTTGATGGTGATGGCCCGGTGATAGGTCCCGGAAGGGCTGTAGTCGGGGTTCAGTTCGATGCCGCCTCCCTGGGTGGTGCCCAGGCGGTTGGTGGAGCGGATCTCGTTCTGCTGGATCAGCAGGGTGTCGAGTTGCAGGGTGGTTCCGGTGGCGGCAATGCCGCGCCTTTCCGTGAAGCCGATCAGGTTGTTCTGCAGGGTGGTGTTGCTGACCGCACCGCTCCAGAACACCAGTCCGTTGCTGCTGCGCAGTCCGGCTCCGGGATCTGTGAAGCTGCTGGCGGAGGTCCCGATGACCATGCCTTCCACGGTCAGGTTGCTGGCCCCGGCAACGTAAATGTCTCCGTGGTCGCTGTTGATGCTGCTCTGCCCGAAGCCTTTGATCGCCATGCCCCGCAGGGTGATGGTGCCCGCTGTGACGCTCAGGCCGTTGATGCCAAACCGCCCGGTGATCTGCACTTCGGGTTTGTAGACCTGGGGCAGAGCAGCATCGTCTGAAGTGCCTTGCAAACCATCGTTTCCAGTGCCCACCGTACCACCCGTGCCCAGCACACCAGAATTGGTGTCTCCGATGTTCACGGTCTGGGTGGTGCCGTCCAGGATGGTGTTTGTGGCATTGGATCCGCTAAAGGCAGGCAGGGCAGGATCGCTGGCCACGCTCAGATCAATCAAAGCAACCCCAGAGGTGAGGTTGGCGGCTGGAATCATGAAAATGCTGGTTTCTTTGCCAGAAGGCAGACTCTGGTTGATGTTGCTGAGGTCCTTGCGGTTTCCAGACTGGGCCAGCAGGCTCTCGTTCCCCAGAGCATTGGCATTGCTGATGAACTGGGCCATGGAACCCTGGCCCGCATCATTGGTGTTCACAATGGTGTCGAAGTTGAATCCAAAGTCCAGTCCAGAGATGCTGGCGGTGGAAACGGTCACTGGCGTCAGGGACTGCACTTCCTGATTTGCCACAGCATTCAGAACAGCCAGCGTGCTGGTGGTGTTGGCTGCGGCATCCACCTGGGTGGGGTCTTCTCCGCCCACTTTGTTGGTCACAGCCACTGCCGTTCCCGTGCTGCCATTGGTCCGGTAGGTCTGTACGGGTCTCAGGGTGTTGACCCATCCGGTTCTCGTGCTGCTGACCGTGCTGTTCACCACCCGGATCTGGTAACTGCCCGCAGCCACTGAGAAGACGTAATTTCCAGCGCTGTCGGTGGTGGTGTTGCTAATGTAGGTTCCCGTGCTGCTGTACAGTTCAACCGTTACACCGGAACGCAGGATGGCTCCACTGGTGAATCCAGAAGCGGTTGCGCTGGTGTTGGAGGTGCTGTAATTGCGCCCTGCTCCACCACCGTAGTTCACATCTTCAAACACGTTCCCTGAAATCTGGGCCAGCACCGTCACCTGACCACTGAACTCTGAAGTGTTGCTGCTTAAAGTGGCGGTGGCGGTCAGTTTGTTTCCGTTTGCCACGGTGGTTTTCAGGCTGCTGAGGGGAAGGGTGAATTTGAATTTGTTGGTGCTGTCGGTGCCCTGCAGGATGCCGTTCACTGCAGCAGAACCGTAAGTTCCAGTGGTGCCATCCGAATCCACAGCAAGACAGGTGCTGGACACCGTGCTGCAGCCTTCCGTCACCGTTCCCAGGTAGGTCTGTCCTTCCCCAAAGCTGCTGGCATCCGAGTCAGACAGGAACAGTTCGATGGTGGCTCCGGGCCTTGCGTATCCGGTCACTTCCAGGTTGCTGCCCACCAGGGTGGCTGCAGCGAACACTGGGTAATTCAGGAGGCCGTTGGCTCCAGTGTCTGCATCATTGAGGTCATTGAGGGTCACAAAAGGACTGGTCCCTTTGGTCACATCGTCGGTGCTGTTCAGCAAATCAATCCCGATTTTGCCGTTGCCGTAAATGCTGTTCTGGGTGATGGTGTTGCCACTGCTGGACGCCTGGACCATCACGCCAGAACCCACATTGTTGCGGATGATGTTGTAGCGCACGGTGCTTCCTGTGCCGTAAATGCGAACCCCGGAATCTTCCAGTGGGCTGCCCCCTGAAGTGCCGATGCCGTTGTTTTCGATGGTGTTGTATTCGGTGGTGTTGCTGCCCAGTCCGGAGTAGGAGTCCACACCCACACCCCAGTTGCTGGCGATCAGGTTGCCGCGCACAGTGGCGGTTCCAGTGTTGCCGTTCTCCAGGTCAACGCCGTCCAGGTGCATGTTGCCAATGGCGTTGCCCCGGATTTCGTTGCCCAGGATCTGCCAGCCTGTGGAGCTGTTTTCCACCCCGAACCCTTTGCCCGCTGCACAGCCGATCAGGTTGTACTGCACGGTTCCAGAGTCGCCACCGATGCTGCGAATGTTGTCGCCACTTCCGGTGGCCACGGCTGTGCCTGCTGTGGCAGAGCAATCAAAAGTGCTGCGGGTGGCGGAAATCCCCAGGAAGTTCTGCTCGATCAGGGTGGAGGTGTAATCGTTGTCGATCTGGATGTTGGCGTTGTTGTCGGCGTTGGCGGCACTGCCAAAACCATAAACCGAAACCCCGCGCACTGTGATGTTGCTGGCAGAGAGCTGCAAGCCCATGCCCGCAATGCTTCCGGTGAGGGATTTGATTTCGATTTCGGGTCTGTAGATCCTGTTCAGCACGGTGTCATCGGAGTTGCCTGCAATCAAATCCGGCCCGATGCCCACGGTGCCTCCGGTGCCCAGCTGTCCGCTGTTTCCATCTGCAATGTTCACGGTCTGGGTGGTGCCGTCCAGGATGGTGTTCACAGCATTTGTCCCGGTGAATTGCACCGTGCTGGACAGGGTGATCACCCCGACACTGGCGGTGAGGTTGGCTGCCGGAATCATGAAGATGCTGGTTTCCTTGCCCGCAGGAAGGCTTTCATTGGTGTTGTCCAGCTTTTTGCGGTTTCCTGACTGGGCCAGCAGGCTTTCATTGCCCATGGCATTGGCATTCAGGACAAACTGCCTTAACGAGCCCTGGCCCGCATTGTTGGTGTTCACGATGGTGTCGAAGTTGAACCCGAAATCCAGGCCCGTCACATTTGCTGTGGAAACCGTGACTGGCGTCAGAGACTGGACTTCCTGACCTGCCACAGCATTGAGGACTGCAAGGGTGCTGGTGGTGTTGGCAGCTGCGTCCACCTGGGTGGGGTCTTCCCCGCCCACTTTGTTGGTCACAGCCACTGCCGTTCCGGTGCTGCCACTGGTCCGATACGTTTGCACAGGCAGCAACCCTGCAACATATCCGGTTCTGGCACTGGTCACAGTGCTGTTGACCACCCGGATCTGGTAACTGCCCGCAGCCACCAGGAAGCTGTACTGACCTGAAGCATTGGTGGTGGCATTGCCGATGTAGGTTCCCGTGCTGCTGTAAAGCTCAACGGTGGCACCCGAACGGGCCATGCTGCCTGCAGCAAACCCGGAAGCCGTGGCGCTGCTGCTGGCTGTGGCGTAATCCCGACCTGCCCCTCCACCGTAATTCACATCGGTGAACACTGTTCCAGACAGCGTGTAAAAGTTCAGATTGACCGGGTGGTCTTCCATTTCGCCGTTGCTGGCCAGACCTGTAGGGACACTGGTGCTGGCTGTTCCGGTGGCGATGGTGCTGTCGGTGGTGATTCTGAGTCTCAGGAAACTGGCTCCGCCCTGCAGGTCTGCAGGCAACATCCAGCTCAAGGTGGCGGTGGTGGCTCCGTTGTTGATGGTGGCAATTGCTGCTTCGGTGGCGCTGTCAAAAGTGCCGTTCCGGTTGAAATCGATCCAGCCCACCAGCCGGGCGGTGCTTCCAGTGGTGTTGGTCACCCCGATGTTTGAGAGCGTGAAAGTGCCCAGCGCAGAAACATTGACGGTGCCCGAAAGGGCATCTTCGTCATCGGTTCCAGCAAGGTCATCACCATTGGCCGTGGCGCTGTTCTGCATTCCAGATTCGGCATCTGCAAGCACCGATCCCAGCCGCAGATTGGAAGAAATCACGTGGGAAGCGCTCAGGTAACTGCTGGGGGCATCTCCGTAATCCACGGCCTGAATGGTCATTGTGTAATCTTCCACTTCGCCGTTGGTTTTGAGGCCTGTGGGGGTGGAGGTGGTGAGGGTGGCATCTGAGCTGATCCGCAAACGCACATAGGTGGTCCCAGCCACCAGACCAGACAATCCCGTCCAGCTCAGGGAAACGCTCTGGGTGCTGGCACTGCTGTTCACATTGACCGAGGCAGCTTCGGTGGTTTCAAAGGTGCCGTTCTGGTTGAAGTCAATCCAGCCAATCAGTTTGCCTGTCGTGCCAGAGTTGTTCAGCACGGTGATGTTGTTCAGGGCATAAGTTGTAGAAGCCGTGGTCAGCAGGGGGAAAGAGGAAATGGCTTCTTCATCGTCGGTGCCGCTGGTGTCATCGCCGTCTGCATTGCTGCTGGAAGCTGCTGTGACTTCTGCATCTGGAGCGACACTGCCCAGGCGCACGGTGGGCACAATGTTGTGTGAGGCGCTGCCGTACCCGCTGGGCGCATCCGAGTAATCGGTGTTGTTGATGATGCTGAGGGCGTAGTCTTCCACCTCACCGTTGGTGCTGATCCCGGTGGGGGTGGCTGTGGTCAGCGGTGTGTCGGTGCCCAGACGGAAGCGGGCGAAAGTGCTTCCTGCGGTCAGGCCTGAAAGCCCACTCCAGCTCAGGGTCACGGTCTGTGCGCTGGCACTGCTGGGCACAGCCACAGACACACCTTCAGAGGTTTCAAAGGTGCCGTTTTTGTTGAAGTCAATCCAGCCGATCAGTTTGCCTGCTGTGCCTGTGTTGTTGAACACCGGGATGCCACTGATCGAGTAGCTGGTTGCTCCTGCTGCCAGAACCGGGAAAGCCGAGATGCCATCGTCGTCGTTCACACCAGTGGTGTCGTCTGCGGTGGCGTTGCTGCTGCTCTGGTTGGCTTCTTTGTCTTCCAGGCTGCCCATGTAAATGGTGCTGATGGCCACGTGGGTGGCGGTTCCGTAGCTGCTGGGGGCATCACCAGAATCAGAAGTGTCTGGATAGATGCAGGAACCCATGTCCTGAATGTCATCGTAGGTGGTGCTCAGGGCCCCTGCTGCGCTGGTCAGGGTGATGAAAGCGCCGGTGCCCGGATTGTATTTGTAGATGGTGGCGTTGCCGTTGGTGCCTGGGTTGGTCACCCCGATGTAGAGCTGTCCATCGGGTCCAAATTCTGCACCTTTGGCAAAGGAACCTGAAACCAGAGAGCCGAAATCCCCAACCTTGTAGGCCAGTCGGTTGGTGGCATCCACAATCCACAGCGTCACCTTGTCCGGGGTGACGTTGGTGTTGGTGGAGATGAACCACATGTTTCCGGCATTGTCGAAGGCAAAATCCCCTTCAGAGAGGCTGGACCATTCGGTTTGCAGGGTGCTGTCTGCAGCAGAAATGCTTCCCTGGCTGACCGCGTTCCCGGTGCCTGCATAGCGGTAGAGGGTTTTGGCTCCGGTCCACTGGGTGGCCCACAGAACGCCGCTCTTGTCCACACCCACCTGGTGCTCTGCAGTGGGGTCTGCAATGGTGTGGCCGGTGTTCACCGGGGTGTTGCCATCGGTGGTGTAAATGCGGGCAATGCCTCCATAACCCGCGCCTCCGTTGCCGTCCACGTACACAATTTTCTGCAAAGTGGGAGAAACCCCGAAACCCCCGGTCACGCTGGGAATCCCGGAGATGTCCACAATCTGCGCCCCAAAAAGCCCAGTGTTGGGGTCCAGGGTCAGGAATTTGGTTCCGGTGGTGGCCTGGGTCGCCACCTGCCCGACCACAGCGTAAATGGTGGAGCAGTCAATGCTTTTCAGGGTGATGTCTTCGGCGGTGCTGCTGGCCGAATTGTAAGTGGAGGTGTTCCCGGTGGTGCCGTCTGGCGAGGTGTAGGTGGCGGTGACCCCGTTCTGGTAGGTGCCCAGAGCAGTGCTGCCCGCGATGGTCACATTGAAGGGGATGGTGACACTGCCCCCGGCTGGAATGGTGAAACTTCCCCAGCTGGGACTGGAGCTGCCTGCAGTTGGGTTGCTGGTGCTGGTCCGGGTGGCCCCTCCGGTCAGGGAAAGGGTGCCGGTGGAGGCATAAGTGAAACCGGAAGGCAGCGGATCAGAGATCACCACGCTGGTGGCGGTCCCGGTGTTGGCTGCGCTGCTGTTGGCCACCGTGATGCTGTAACTGCCGGTGTTGCCAGTGGTGCTGCGCCAGATGGTGCTGGTGCTGGTGCTCTTGCTGACCGTCAGGTTGGGAGGGTACACAGCAGTGAAGCTCATGGCCCCACCGGTAAAGTAATCGCTGTTGTAGTGGTAGCTGCTGCCCGAGTAGTCGTACACCAGGTTGTTGATGGTGCCGTTTCCGGGACCCAGAATTTTCACGGTATATACGGTGGTGATGGGGTCGCCACCCGCTTTGCCCCCGACAATGGGCGTGGTCCCTCCAACCTGGCAGTCGCTCTTGTTGACGGACCCTGCATAGGAATACACAAATCCGCAGGCATCTGCATAGGCAATCTGGTTTTTCTGTCCGGTGGGTGCACTGTAAGCCGTCTGAATGGACAGCACCTGAAACTGATTGTTGGGAAAATTGGGGAAGTGCTCGATCTGTTCGTAACCGTTGGTGGCGGTGGAAGCCACCAGGGTGTACTGGTAGGTTTTGCCCACCTCAACAGCCGTGGTCCCCGAAAAGCTGATGATGGAGTTTCTGTTCTGGGACACCAGTTTCTCAATGTAAAGCTGTTTGCTGGCAGAGGTCTGCACACTGCTGGCATTGCTGGCGGTGGCAGTGATGTTGTAGCCCTGAAAGGTGTTGTAGGCCGCTGCAGTGCGGGTGATCACCCCGTTGTAATAAAAATCAAAGCAATTGCTGGGCAGGGTGTTCTGGGTGGGGTTGGGGTAAAAATACTGGCGGGTGTTGCCGGGATCTGGATCTGCCCCTGCAGGCAGGGAAGCCACGCTGTAACTGCTCTGGTCCTGCAAATTGATGTAGGGGTTGTTGGTCCCGGTCTTGTTGAAGGTGGCCGTCACATTGGTGGCGGTGGCCGCCCCGATGTTGCACACCCGCGCCCCCACAATGAACACGTTGGGACCGGCATTCACATTGTTGGAATCCAGTCCGATGATGTCCCAGGTGATGGGGGTGATTTTGAGGGTGGTGGTCTGCGCATGGGCAGCCGTGCCCAGAAACAGCAAGAGCAGGAGAAATTTCAGCACAAAACGGTTCAGGAGTTCCGCTGAACCCCAGGGAAGTCCTCCGGCAGATTTTGATCTGGAAGGTGCAGCGCAAGACATGTTTTATTCTCCTCCAAAAGTCATTTCGTCCAGCAGGAAATCCAGCCGCACATAGAAACCCGCACGGGCATCCAGGTTGGTTGCTCCATCAAAGCCTTTAAAGTTGTAGCCTCCGGTCAGCCACAGGCCTTCCAGCATGCGCAGGGAGGCTTCCACGCCGTAACCGTAGTTGAAGCTGTTTGCGCCAGGGGTGGACAGCATGCGCAGGTTGGCTCCAAGGCCAAAGCTGTCGGTCAGGTAGAAGGTGCCCCCCGTGTAAAGCTGGTAGGTGAACGCGGCAGGGTCCAGCAAGGGATAACGCAAATCCAGTCCGGCCCGCAGTTGCCAGCTGGGCAGGAAGTAACTGCCTGCAAGGCGCGCAGTCAAGGCCGGGGTGTTGCCGCCCATCGAACCATCTGCGTACTTCACAAAGCCCAGGCTGTTCCATTGCCCACTGCGCACTGCAAAGCCCACGCTGGCCTGTTTGCCCGCATCGGTGCCAAATTTCTGCTGGTAATCTCCGCTGAGGGTCAGCACCTGGCTGACACTGGCGGTCAGACCTGCTTTCAGGGTGGTGGAGAATTCCCCTTTGCTGTTCAGTCCGAAATCGCTGCCCACGCTGCCCGAGATGCTGTCTCCCTGGTAACGGAAGGTGGTCCCGAACACGTAGTTGTTGGTGCCACTGGCAAAGTTGCGGTCCATGCCGCCCTTGAGGTCCACCGACCAGTTTACAGAAAGGGGCAACTTGGTGTCTGCGGTCAGTCTGGCCCGGTTGCCGTCTCCTGATGCGGTGGGCAGGTCGTAATAAACAGAGAGGTTGGTGCTCTCAATGCGGGTTTCCAGACCCACTGCGGCTTTGTTGCTGCCCTTCCAGGTGTACTCATCATTCAGGACCAGGGCCACATTGTCCTGAAGCTGGTAACGGGCTTTCAGGGAAGTCACCGACTGGCCAGCATCTTGCAGGTTCTGGGCGTGTTTGAAATTCACGCTGAAGGGTTTTTGCTCGTAGCCCAGGCTGCCTTCCAGGAAGGTGCTGTTCTGGGTCCCAAAAATCTGCCTCAAACCCACAGAGGCACTGAAGGGATCTGCCCGGTAGGTGGTTGCCCCCTGCACGGAAAGGGTGTCATGTCCGTCCCGCACGGTGTAATCGGCACTGGCAGCAAGACCCCAGGCTGCGGTGATGTTTTGGGTGGCAGACAGCTGAGCATAAAGCCCTTCCTGGGTGGCATTCAGACCTTTGTAATCTTCACTCTGGTAGCCGCTCTTTGCACTGACCGCAAAGCCTTCGGTTTTGTAAGAAGCGCTGGTGTCCCACTTGTAACCTTGCAGGTCGGTGAACACTCCAGCACCCACCGTCCAGATTTTGTTGTTGTAGCTGGCGGTTCCCCCAAGGGTGTAGTGGTCATTCACATTCACCACACCGACAGAGGCCTTGAGGTCCGGCTGGTTCAGGGTGTACTGCACCCCCCATTGCAGTTTGCGGGTGCTGGCGGCATCTGCCACCCGGTAACGCACTTCCATACGGTAAGCGGTGTTCAGGTCATCGAGATCGGTGGGCAACACCAGATCGCTGAGGATCACATACCCGAAGGTGTATTCGATCAGGTAATCGGCTTTTGAAAGCACCTTGCGGGTTTCTTCTGCGGTTTTCAGGTCGGTGCGGATCAGGGTGATTTGCTCGCTGTCCTGCACCAGTCCAGTCTGAGCAAAGCGGAAGTAGCGGGATCCGCGGTCCAGCAGCGGGAAGGTTTCGGTGCTGAATTGATCCACGGGCACCAGGGCTGCAAAACCAGAGAATTTGCTGCTGCCCTTGGTGCTGACCGAAAGGGCTGTGTTGTTGGCGGGAACCGCCACAAAATCCACGGGAACTTTGCCCTGACGGTAACTCATTTCAAAATTGGGGTGGTCGTACACGAAAGCCACCGGGTCCATCCCGAACAGTTGCTGCTCGGTGGTGCTGTTGTCTCCGCGAACCGGAAACGCCTGGTTCTGGGCGGTGTCTGGAGCGGTGAACAGGCCATCGCTGGCTGCAGCGATGTACAGTTTCCCTTCCCAGAGGGGACCTTCGTAGTAAGCGCGACCCAGCAGTTGCACCAGACCCGTGGAGAAACCGATGCCCACACTGGCCTGACCGATGGCCAGTTTGCGCTGGGTGAATTGCGGACGGAAGCTGCTGTCATACCGGATGCTGCCGTAGCTGAGCCGCAGTTCGATGTCCTGCGGGGTGGTCTGAGGACGGAAATCCAGGTAAGCCGCTCCATCTTGCAGGTACACCTGATGACCAGCAATCAGCGGATCGTTGTCTTTTGTGACCACTTCACCACTGGTGGCTTCCAGGGTGATGTTGCCCTCTCCGGTGGGAATCCCGGCTTCATCGATGACCTCCACCTTGAAGCGGATGGGGTTGGTGCCATCGGCATAGATCTGCAGGGGCGTGACGCGCAGGTTGCGGGCAATGCCCGGGCGGATCACCTGAATCTGTTCATCGCCCACCTGCAGGGTGTTGATGCCAATGTTCAGGGGCACCGAGGAGTACTCCAGATGCTGCACATTGTTGCCTCTGTCCAGCACCCGTTTGCCCAGCAGTTCACCGGGAACAGGCTGGCCGTTGATGGTCAGGACCAGTTCTTCATCTGCAGTGCCTTCCACGACCACGGTGATGCGGTCGCGGTTGCGCACCACCGTTCCGTTCAGGGGCTGTTTGATGTGCCCGGCGTTCATCTGGTTGCCCTTCACCTGCTCGGCAGCGGTGTAATCCTCGTAATCCACTGTTCCAGAGAGCACTTCTTTTCTGCCGTTGGGGTAAACCACCAGCAGGCCAGGGGCAGGCACTTCTTTCAAAGCCCCGGTGTGTTGCAACCTGTAGGTGATGCTGCCCGAAACCGAGGCAGGCACTTTCCAGTACATCACACCTTTTTCGCTGATCAGGGGATCGGGCAGAGGTTCACCGTTCAGTTCGCTGCTGCCGGTCATGTAGGTGGACCCCTCCAGGCTGGCCTGGGCAAAAATCAGGGTCTGGGCCTGGCTGTGCTGCACAAAAGGAATGGTGATGATGGATTCCCTGAGGGGCAGCAGTTCAGGCAGCACTTCCACTTTTGCCACGGCTGGGTTGGAGATGGCCTGCCCGTTCTTGCTGAGCTGCACCACGTTCTCGAAGGTGCCCACCAGTCGGGTGGTGGCAGGCACTTCCAGCACTTTTTCTTCCATGGGCTGGAAGTTCAGCAGGGCGTTCTCCAGGTCTCCCACGGTCAAACCCGAGTCATGCTTGCCAGACAGCTTGACGTCCACTTCACGCTTTAATGGGTTTTTGATGGTGATGGTGTACGTCACAGGGCGGCCCACCACGGTGCGGGGGGTGTTCACGGTTTTTTGCAGGGAAAACAGCACCCGTTCAAAGGGGGTTTCTGCAGTCTGCTGCTCTCCGTTGCTGTCCAGGGTGGCTTTCAGGAGGTCACCTTGCTGGATGCCGTAGGTGGTGGTGGCATTGTACTTGAAGGTGCGAACCTCTCCAGGCTGCAGGAAACCACTGAAGCGGGCCTCGTTTTCAGGTTTCAGCAGGGCGGTGCTGTCGTCCGAGAGACTGAAAGGCAACACCAGACCGGAAGGGTTGGTGACTTTGAGGGTCACGTCCTGGTCTTCACCGGGGATGCTGGGGGTCATCAGGGCTTCGCGTTGCAACAGCAAACGGGCCACATGCAAATCGGTTTTGGAGATCAGGGTTTTTTCCAGCCCGGCCCCGCTGAGCTGCGCAGTGTTGGTGATCCACTCTGGAGCGCCCACATTGACCTGGGCCTCGTATGTGAAGGTGCGCTGCTCTCCTCCGGCCAGATCGAACTGCTCTTGCAGGTTCTTTCCGGTCAGGCCCGCAGGCAGCACATCTTTGAGCAGGATGTTTCTGGCTGGAGCATCCCCGGAGTTGCTGACGGTCACGGTGTAGGTCACGCTGGAACCGGGAGCGGCTTCCGGGGCACTGATGCTCTTGGTCAGGCTGAGCTGGGCCGGACGGATCACGGTCACATCCACAGTGGCTTTTTTGTCCCAGGGAGACAGGGTGGCAGGGACCGCATAGGTCCCGGCTTTCAGGGCTTTTGCCCGCACCACCAGCGTGGACCCTTCCCCTGCCCGGATGGGAGAGGTGTATTCCAGCGGATCCAGTGCTTCAAAGCCTTCCGGGAGCAGCAAATCCAGATCGGCAGGGATGAAGCCCTCGTACTGGGTGCTGCCCGTGACGGTGAATTCCACAATCTCGCCCTCGGTGAGCACTTCGCGGTCTGCCACCAGCCTGAGGCTGGCTTCGGGGCGGTATTCAATGCGCACCTGACCCACACCCTGGTTGGGCACAGTAACGGTGGCTGGCGCGGTCACGGTGGTGCCCACAATCTGGGCTGGCACCACAGGGTAGGTCTGGGCCGGATAATCTCCCGAGAATTCCCCCTGGGGCAGTTGCAGGGTGGTGTCTCCCACGGTCACCTGGGTGCCCAGAGGCACGGTCTCGTCTGGCAGCACCAGCACCGATTCGATCTGCAAGGTGCCTTTCTGGGTCTGGTCGGGTTCACTGGTGGCAATCACAAAAGGTTGCGGTGCAGGAATGACCACGGGAACAGGCTCAGGCGCAGGAACCACGGGGGTGGGCTCAGGCAGCACGGGTTCCGGGAGTTTGATGGGTTCAGGCTCTGCCACCGGAGGGGTCACCACAGGCTCAGGTTCTGGGACCACCACAGGCTCCGGGGTTTTAATAGGTTCGGGTTCTGCCACAGGAGGGGTCACCACAGGTGCTGGTGCTGGGACCACCACAGGTTCTGGGTTGTCCTGCTGGAACAGCTCAAAGCGCACAGTGTTGGAGAACTGCTTTGCTTCGGGAGACTGGCGGGCATACACCACGTATTTCCCGGCTTCACGGGGCAGGGGGGTATCGGCCCAGTTCAGATCTCCCGAAATGTTCAGGGGAATCACCCGTCCTGAAGGGGTCATGATCTGGGCATCCATTTCAGAAATGCCGTCTCCATCGTAAAGACGAAGACTCAGGTTGTCTTTCAAGGGGGGCAGCAGTTGCAGGGTCAGCACCGGAATCCACTGCTGGCCGCGCACGTTCAGGCTGGCCCCTTTGACGATCACCTGGGTGTTGGGGCTGTCTGCCTTGACCTGAAAGGTGTTCTTGCCGTAACCCTGGGTGGTCACGGTCAGCAGGTAATCTCCGGGGGCCATGTCCTGCTGGTAAAACACCGTCCAGGCCTGCTTGCCTGAGGCAAACATGCGCTGTTTGATCACCTTGCCTGCAGGGCTGCGCAGGGTGAACATCGAGGTCACTTCCTTCAGGTCGTAACGCTCATCGCCGTAGTAACTGGAGCTGCGGTAATCTTCAGGATCGAAGTTGGCTCCGTAGAGTTGCAGCTTCACAGGTCCGCGCTTCAGCACCCGGATCACCAGTTGTTCTTCTTTTGCTTCCCATTTGAGTTCACTGCCCACACTGGTGATGGGGAGGGTGGTGGCGGTGTTCTGGGCCAGTGCAGCAGAGGCACCCAGCATCAGGGCAAGGGTGAGCAGGCGTTTCATGGGTACCTCCAGCGCACCTGCGGATCCATCAGGGCACCCGCCCAGGTTCCAGAGAAGCGGATGCGGTAATCCAGCAGGTGTTCGCCCTGGGTCAGCACATCGAAGTCAGGGTTCACTTCCCCATCCAGCAGCACCGCACCTTCGGGGAGGCTGTCGGTGATCTGGAAGTCCGGGAGGTCCTGGCCAGTGGTCAGCTTGACGGTCACAATGAATTCATTATTTCCGATGGGTTGCACAGTTTTCTGAACGGTGACCGGTCCGTACTGCAAACGGGTGGACCGGAAGGTCAGCAGGTCCGCACGGGCAGGCTGCAGCGGGAAATCCACGGTGGTCAGGCCAGCAATCATCAGGTTGCGGCTGCCAGGTTTGCCCCGGTCTTCCGGGAGGGATTCGGGCAGATACGGGGCGCTGAAAGGGTCCAGTCGCAGCGCCCACACTCCGGTCTGGATGCCGTCTGCACTGTAGCGTCCTTCTGCATCGGTGGTGATGGCGCGGCCATTGGAGAGCACGATGCGGGCATTTTTCAGGGGCTGGTCAATGGCAGGGTCATACTTGCGGTCCTCGTTCTGGTCCACGTACACCCGGCCCACCAGCACGGCAGGGGTCTTGAACAAAGCGCTTTGCACTTTCACGGTGGCGG
Source organism: Deinococcus roseus (assembly GCF_014646895.1). NCBI lineage: Bacteria > Thermotogati > Deinococcota > Deinococci > Deinococcales > Deinococcaceae > Deinococcus > Deinococcus roseus. The sequence continues at coordinate 184,168 of NZ_BMOD01000006.1, read as the reverse complement.
TGGAGACGCCCCCACTGTTGGAGGCCACGGTCACCACGCACTGGTTGAGGTTGGGGTCTTTCAGTCCGCAGCCAATGGCGGTGGCTCCGTTGATGATCTGGTCTCCCACTTCGCTGGTGACCCGGGTGCTGAAGGTCAGCACCAGTCGGGCCTGGGCAGGCAGGTCAGGCAGTTTGGATTGTTCACTCTGGCCCCAGCGCAGCAGTTGACCTGTCTGCATGGGGTCACTGACGCTGTGCATGTCCTGGTTGGCAGGTCCAGCGTTTTCCAGTTTCCAGCGGGTGCTTCCGGGCAAATAAACCAGACCTTTGGGCAGGTTGTCTTCCAGCACCACGTCCTGCACGGTCACGGTGCTGGCGGGATTGGTGAGGGTCAGGGTCCAGGTGAGCACATCTCCGTACTCCACCACTTTTTTGTCGGCTTCTTTTTTCAGCAGGAGGGCCGTGGACCACAGCAGCACCTGCACCTGGTTGGAGTCCAGGGGGGCAGCCATTTCACTGGCATCTGCTGTGAAGAAGTTCCTGACCACATAACCGTCCAGGGCGTCAGGGCGCACCTTGACTTTGAAGTGCACCTCTGCCACCTGACCGGGATCCAGCAGGGGAAGCGTCCATCCCAGGCGGGTCGCAGTGCGTTTGCCCAGGTCGTCTTTCACTTCGGTGGCACTGCCCGCCACATCAGGTTGGGTCACCCCGTCGATGGTGACATCTGAAGTCTCGTAATCCAGGTTGGGGTCCAGCACATCGCCGATCTGCAGGTCCGTGAGGCTGTAAGGCAGGTCGTTGGTGAGTTTGAGGGTGTAGGTGTAGGTGTCACCGTGCAGGAGGCGGGTGTTTTCTGCAACAGACTGGGTTTTCTGCAGGTTCAGCTTCATGTCCGGGTCCAGTTCGGTGTGCTGCAGTTCGTCCAGAGAGCGGTTCACGCCCCCACGGTCAGAGGTGGCCACCACCCGGATGGTGAAGGGGGTCTGCTTGCGGGAGGTGCGGGTGTAGCAGATGCGGAAATTCTCACTGCCCAGCGCAGGCAGCACAAATTTCACGGGCAGGGTCAGTTTGTTGGTGCCCTGGTAGAAGTCAAAGTGCACATCATCGGGGGTCAGGACGGGCGTGGCATTGATGTCTTCCAGGGTCAGGGTCACGGTGTCCATCACACCTGCGGCGTTCAGCACGGTGTGGTCCAGGCATTCCATCAGGTTGCGGGCCAGGATTTCACCATGCACGGTGTCTTCTTCGGTCAGTTCTGCGGCTCTGGGCAGCGAGAGGGGACCGAGGTAGATTTCCGGGGGGTACTGCACGGTCAGGCGATCGCGGGTGCGGTTGGGGGTGGCCCCCAGTTTTGAGGTGGCTTTCAGAACAGCCTCGAAAGTGCCTTCTGCTTTGGAGGCCATGGTGTAGCAGGCCTGGAAGTTCAGGAGCTGACCGGGTTCCAGGGTGGTTTCTGCAGCGAGGTTTGCGCCTTGCAGGGTCAGCAGGTGCACCTGCACATCTGCAGGCAGCACATCTGTGCCCACCGAGACCACATCCGTGACCTGGGCGGCATTCAGCAGGGAGTGCTTCAGACACAGCTCTGCACCCTGGCTGGTGATCTTGCCCAGTTGCAAATCTGCATCGGTCATTTCTGCGGCCAGGGGCTCAAGCCACGGACCCAGCCAGATTTCGGGTTTGTTGAGCACTTTGAAGGGAAAGCTGGATTCTGCAGACACCAGCACGGTGGGGTCCGAGACCGAAGCCCCCTGAACCCGTGCGGTGTTGGTGCGGCTTCCCATCAGGGCAGCGGAAAGCACTTTCAGTTTGAATTGCACTTCCCGGATGCCTGCTCTGGGGATGCGGTCAAAAATCACCGAAACAGCCTGGGTGCCAGAGTCAAAGAACATCGCTCCGGGGAAAGGCTGCAGGTCACTGACCACATGCAGCGAACCCGCCACATAACCGAAACCCTGCAAAGCCTCCTGGTCCAGTGCATCCACGACCTGCACGTTCTGCAGGTCATCGAATCCGGTGTTGGTGACTTTGAGGGTGACGGTGACTTCATCGTCTTTGCGCACTTCGGTCAGGTCCATCTGCTTGTCCAGCTTGATGGCAGAGGCAGCGGTGAGCACCACCCGTCCCACGTTGCCAGTGTCGGTCTTGGTGCTGAGGGTGTCGGTGCAACTGGCCTGCACATCAAAATGGGCCGCACCCAGACCGCCAAAGGGGGTCTGGATCTGCACCAGCACCCGTGCAGACTGTCCTGCCTGCAGGGTCACTGCGCTGATTTCGGGGTCGGTGGCATCTATCGCGCCGTTTTCGTTGAGGTCCTGGAACAGCTGGATGTCCTGGGGGGTCCAGCCATCCAGCCTCTGAACACTGAGAGGCAGGGAAAAAGCAGCGTTGCCGTTGTTGCTGACGGTGTAGGCCAACAGGGCGCGGGTGCCTGCAATGCTGGACACGGTCTGTCCGGGAAGGGCCACCGTTCCATCGGGCAACACCTGAGGCAAACAAAGGCCCAGAACCGTGGTGCTCACAATTCTGGAAAAGCCCTGGGAGCGCGGGTTTCCGGGAAAACTCTCGGTGTACTGCGATCCGAACTGGTTGTCGATGGAGCGGCCTGCTGCGGTCTGGGCCTGGGCCTGACCAAACGCCAGCAAGGCGATCAGCACAGTCATCAGGGTTCTCAGGGCAGCAGGCATGGGGGTCTCCTTCGGTGTCAAAAAAAACGTCTGGGTTTATGGGCACAGCAAAAAGAACATCTGAAAAAAGGGGGCACCCGGTAAGGTGCCCCCGGTAAGAGGCTTACTTGACTTTCACCCGGAACAGCACGGTTGCGCCCTGTGCGGGTTGGATCTTGTCGTCGGTGTTGCTGAACTCGACGGTGTTGTCCCCATCGGTGTCAAAGCCCACGTAGAGGGTGTCGAAGGTGAAGGCGGGGAAGGCAGCAGCCCACTCGGCAGCGGTGACGGTGCCGTCGCTGTTGCTGTCCACACTGGTCAGGGCCAGCCAGCTTGCGCTGCCAGGAGCGGCGGGATCGTAGTTGGCAGAGATGAAGACCTTGCTGCCAGCAGGCAGGCTGGAGGTGGTCACCTGGAAGTTCACAAAGGTGGTGTCAGTGGGCAGTTTATCGGAAACCACCAGACCGTACACATCCAGGTTGCCGTTGTTGAAGGCGTCCAGTTTGTACTCGAGGTGGTCGCCAGGGTAGGCGATGTTGTCATCAAGGTAGCTGGCGTCGCGGTCATCGGCAGCACTGGCAAGGCTGGGCCCGATGTTCTTGACTTTCTTGTCAATCTTGATCAGGGTGCCCACCACGGTGGTGGTGTCGGTGACGGACAGGGTCTGGCTGCCTGCACCTGGAACCACAGTGGTGCAGGCTGCGTTGGTGTAGAAGCTGGCCACACCCGAGAGGATTTCGGGGTCCTCGGTGCCGATGGCGATGTTGGAGGGGGCTTCCACACGCACCTTCAGGCTGAAGCTGGCATTGGGGGCCAGGCAGATGGCTCCTGCAGCGGGATCCACCACGTAGGTGGCTCCACCGTCGGTGGTGTAGGTGTAGATCAGGCCCTTGTCGCTGGTGCCGCTCACGCCAGCAGCAGCCAGGTCAAATTGCACGTAGGTGTTGCCGTTGTTGCTGACGGTGTGGGTGTACTCGGTCACACCACCAGGCACCACACTGCCGGTGCGGTTGGGGGTGAAAGTCACCTGGTTGTTGGCCTGCACCACGAAAATCACATTGAAGCTGTCGGTGGTGCTGGTGAGGGTGGTGCTCCTGGCGGTCACGGGCAGGGTGATGTTGCCGGGGGCCTGGTTGCTGGCAATGGGGTATTCCAGCACCAGACTCACAGCCTCGTTGGGGTTGAGGGGGCTGGTGGTGCTGACGGCGGAACCCACAGGCTCGCCCACATCCCAGCGTCCGTTGCTGTTGCTGTCCGTGAAGGTGTGCAGCACAGCACCAGAGGGCACGGTCAGGTCGTAGCTGTCCTGCACGCTGCCGGTGTTGCGGATTTCCACGGGGTAGTAGGCAGTGGTGCCAGGGTTGACATTGACGTACTGGCTGGGTGCGGTGGCCACGTCGGTGCTGTCGTTGGCAGCGTTGCTGTCACCCGTTTTGCTGGTTGCGGCATCGTCCACAGCGCCATCCACACTGTAGGGGTTGGACACGTTGGGGCTGCGCAGGATGGCAGAGTCAGCGGCATCTCCAGCCACAATCAGGCTCTTGCCCGAAACCCCGATGCTGCCGGACACGTTGGAGGAGTCGGCCAGCACGCGAATGCCTGCGGGGGAACCCAGGGTGGCGGTGAGGGGGATGGTGCCGGTCACACGGATGGCCACGGTGGCTCCGGTGGCGATGCTGATGGGGTCACCCTCGGTGATGGAGGTGCCGTTGGTGTAGGACAGGGTGGCGTTCTGCAGTTGCAGGGCGCTGTCCAGGGTCAGCTTCACATTGTCGGTGGTGTTGCCGTTGTTGGTGAGGTACACGGTCCAGGTGTAGGTCTGGCCCAGGTAGGCGTTGCCTCCGGTGGTGTAAGTTTCCTCGGTGCCGCTGTTGTCCAGACCCTGGGTGCCAGGGGTGCCGCTGTCGTCCTGACCGATGGCCACAGCGTAAGCGGGGGCCACGTGGTTGACGCGGGTGTTGGAGGGGGTGGTGGTGCCGCCATCCAGGGGGTTCTTCTTGAAGGTGACTGCAGCGGTGTTGTTGATGGCCTTGCCCACGCTGAGGATGGTGGCATCGGGGATGTCCGCTGCAGTGTTGTTGTTGTCCACGCGGGTGTTGAACACCAATGTGAACTGGTCACCGGGCTGGAAGAACGCACCGGGATCGGTGGTGCCCGCAGCGTCGTTCTGGATCAGGATGCCCACAGCGGTGGCAGAGGCACTGAAGGTGGTGGTCCAGTTTCCGCCCACTTTGTACACAGGAACAGCCACGCCACGCCCGGAATAAACGTAGTTGTTGGGACTGCTGGCAGCGCTGGTGCCCAGTGCGCTGGTCAGGAAGGCCAGCTGGTTGGTGCCGTCGGTGGGCAGGTTGTCAGAAACCAGAATGCCGTAACGGGTGGCACTGTCCACGGTCACTGCCACTGCAGAAGCGGCGGTGGCACCGTTGTTGCTGCCCTGGATGGTGTACTTCAGGGCACCGTTGCGGTCCACGAGGTCTGCCAGACTGGCATCTTTGATGACCTGGAAGGCAGCGTCGTTGCTGACGTTGATGCGCAGGGTGTTGTTCTGGTCGCCGGATTCGTCGTTTGCACCAGAGATGTTGGCGCTGTTGCCGGTCAGGTTGAAATCTGCACGGGTGCCAGCGGTCACGGTGGCCTGTACGGGCAGACGCACTTCTGCCACCAGGTTGACGGTCTGGTCGGCGGTGGCGCTGATGAAGTAGTTGCCAGAGCCGTCTTTGGAGACTTCCACTTCACCACTGTCCACCTGTCCGTTGGGGGTGGAGTCGTAGTACAGCTTGAAAGTGGGGGTGCCGGTCAGGCTGGAGGTGCCCAGCAGGCTGGAGGTCAGGGTGATGGTGTCGGTGGCGTTGCCGGAGTTGGTGACGTAGTAAGCGAAGTAACGGGGTGCCCCGGTGTTGGGCACACTGGTGCTGCGGGCAGGGGTGCTGCCGGTGCTGGCCTCGTCAGGGGTGATGGTGTAGCTGAAGACCGGCTGAACCACGGTGAACACTTCGTTGGACTTGGTGGTCTGGCGCTGACCGCTGGAGTCGGTGAAATCGGCAATGGCCTGGTTGCGAATCTTGGTGTTGGCAGGGGTGCCAGCGGCCAGTGCAGAACCTGCTGCGGCCAGTGCGAGTGAAAGTGCGAGAAACTTCTTGCTCATGAAATGTCCTCCTGGGGGTTACCTGACGGTGTATCTGAGATCCAAAACTTCGGTCTGTCCGGGTTGCAACTCTGGGATGGTCCAGCGCACATCGGTGTATTCGCTGGGTTTGACCTGCACCTTCTTCAGAACGGTCTTGCCGTTTTCCTGCACAGAAACGTTTTTGAAGAGGGGCTCGGGGGCGTAAGTCTTGCCGCCATCAAAACTGAACTCAACAGCGCGGGTGCTGCTGGCGCTACCTGCCAGGTATTCCTGGGCAGAATTCAGCGGCTGGGTGGGGCGAATGTTCTTCAGGGCTTCCTTTGAAACATTCTTGAGGGTGAGTCGCAGCAAGCCCACCTGTCCCGGGGTTTGCAGGCCACTGCTGGCTTTCAGGGTTTCCACGGTCTGGCCATCTTTCTGGCTTTTCACCACGGTGAACACCTGATTTTTGAGTTCCAGCTTGGGGGCCTGGCTCTGCTGGGCAAAAGAAAATCCTCCCATCAGGAGCAAGATCAGATGTGTTCTGCTGTGTTTCACTTCCACCTCCAGACAAAAAAAACACCGACAGCCATTTTCAAGAAACAGCTGCCGGTCGCGCCACCAACTCCCCAACCAGCACTAGGCGCCCGCATCACTCTGGTTTGGATCATCGCTTCAGTTTGAACTCAGATTATGCTCAGAGGGATCACAGCTTTCTTACAGGAAAACCCTTACCTTCTGAGGAAGGAGGTCAATGGTTCAACCTTGAACCCCATACGTTGCAGGGTATCACACACGGCTCTGTTGCGGGTCTTCCCCAATTGACAAAACCACCGACAAGCGGTGGTCTGTTAAAACATTAAAGGCTGGCTTACAGAAAGAGCACAACAAAAGTGAAGTCGGGCTTACACTCCGAGCTTTCCAGCCAGGGCTTTCTGAATGGGGGAACCAGTTGCACCATCGAAGGCATTGATCTCCTCGATGAAGCGCTCAAAGAGGTAGTGCGAGTCGTGCGGACCGGGAGAAGCTTCGGGGTGGTACTGCACACTGAACACCGGATAACGGCTGTGGGCCATGCCTTCCAGGCTGTTGTCGTTCAGGTTGATGTGGGTGGCAATGAACTGTCCACCCGGAATGGAGTCGATGTCCACTGCATACCCGTGGTTCTGGGCGGTGATCTCGATTTCACCGGTCAGCAGGTTCTTGACCGGCTGGTTGCCCCCACGGTGCCCGAACTTCATCTTGTAGGTCTTGCCCCCCACAGCGAGACCCAGAATCTGGTGCCCCAGGCAAATGCCGAAAGTGGGAAGCAAACCCAGAAGGCTCCAGGCGGTCTCATGGGCATAGGTGGGAGCAGCAGGATCCCCAGGACCGTTGGAAAGAAACAGACCATGCGGCTGTAAAGCCATGATCTGGCTGGGGGTGGTGGTGGCCGGAACCACGATGGGTTCGATGCCCACACGGGCCAGGTTCTTCACGATGGAGTGCTTGATGCCAAAGTCCATCAGCACCACACGCTTCCCTTCCTGCAAGGTGGGGTAAGCATAAGGCAGGGGCGTGGTCACTTCCGGGGTCATGTCCCGACCATCGATGTCCTCGTGGTTGCGGGCACGTTGCACCAGATCGTGCTCCTCGTCGGGGGTGAATTCCCCGTAAGGATCGGTGGGATGGGTGAAGCTGCGGTGGGCAATCACGCCCTTGACCACACCACCACTGCGCAGGCGGCGCACCAGGGCGCGGGTGTCGATCCCGGAAATCGAGACGATCCCATGGTCCTGCATGAAACGCTCCAGGGACTCCTGGGCGCGGTGGTTGCTGTAAGACTCACTGAATTCCCGACTGATGAAGCCCCGCACGTATGGCTTGTTGGACTCCATGTCATAAATCGCCACACCGTAGTTGCCGATGTGCGGATAGGTCATGCAGACGATCTGACCGTTGTAAGAAGGGTCAGTCATGATTTCCTGGTACCCGGTCATGGAGGTGTTGAACACCACCTCACCAACGGTCTCACCACGGTGCCCAAAGGCATATCCACGGTATACGGTACCGTCTTCCAGGGCCAGAATTGCGCGTTCTTTACGGATCATGTTACCTCCCATACCTTGCTCACAGGCAAGGTTTCATGGTCTCCAGCGTTCCAGACTACCACCGATTGAAACCCCAGACCACCAGTCACCCAGTCAAATTGCTTCATGGACGGGCAGTCATCCATACAGTCAGCCATATTTGAACTTCCACTCCATGCCCGGAGCGTCTTCAGCCCGGATCACAAAATCCTGCTTCAGGTAGAACTCCTGCTTGCCCCGGGCACAGAACAGTTGAATGTCCCGGATGCCCTGCTGCTTGCAGTGCTCCACCAGTCGGGACAGCACTTCTTTCCCGATCCCTCTCCCCTGCCAGTCGGGATGCACAATCATCTCAGTGATGAAGGCATGGATGGCCCCATCGCTGATGATGCGTCCAAACCCAACCAGTTTATTTTCTTCATAAACCGAAATCGCAAACCAGGAGCCTTTCAGGGTTGCCTCAAACCACTCCAGCATTCTGTCCTGATTTCCCCATCCTGTGGTCAGGTACAGGCGCTGAAAATCAGCGGCGTCTGGCAGGTCCGTGGTGTAGTTCACTTCAGGTCCTTGAGCATGGCGATCTCGTTGCAGTTCTCGTAGAAGGGGCAACGCTGGCACTCGCTCCACACTTTGGGGTGCAAGTTGGTCTTGTCGATGCGGGTGAACCCGCAGTTCTCGAAGAACTTCTGCTGGTAGGTCCAGGCAAAAAGGGCAGGCAGACCCAGATCACGGGCCTCACGTTCACAGGCCAGCACCATCCAGCGTCCCAGCCCTTTCCCCTGAAAGCTGGGGTGAACGGCCAGACCGCGCACCTCTGCCAGATCGGTGGCCAGCATGTGCAAACCCACCACACCAGCAATCCCACCCGGATGCCCGTCCAGAGGCTCTGCTTCCAGCACGAAGAAATCCCGGATGGTCTCTGCCAGAAGCTGCTTGCTGCGCACCAGCATCAGGCCCCGGACCGCCCAGTACCCAATCAGTTCACTGATGGCATCAATGTCGGTCAGGCGGGCTTTTCTGAGCATCAGGGGGGCGTCTTTGTGAATGTCAGGGACGATGATGGATTCCAGGGTCAGCATGTTGGCCTCCGACAGGTCAGGGAGATAGAGGGCTTAAAAGTCAGGCAACGTCAGGCAGAGGTGTCTTCTGGCAAATCCAGAAGCTGCGACAGGCTCAGGACAGCAACCGGGCGGCCATCCAGAAACAGCACGCCTGTTCCGTCCTGCACATCCAGCTGGGATTCTTTAAATCCAATCCCGAAGCAGGTCTGTCCGTCCTGACCCGGATGAATCACCACCAGAGGATCAAAAAGCACTTCACTCCCCTGCCCTGAACCGAGCAACGTTACAGCAATGTCTGCGGCTTCGCTGCCCAGACCGTATTTCTCTGGACGGTCCTGCAATTCAAACTGGATTTCCTGGTAGGCCAGACGGACGTACCTTTCTGGATCACTGCTGACCTCATCGAAAGCGTCCCGGTGCTCATCGGTGATTTCCTCTTCGGTGACCAGCACGGTCATGGGCACTTCCTCGCCGTACAGTCCCAGGTCGATGCGGCCTTCCCAGCTGGACACACTTTCCCCTTCGAAAGCCTCTGTGAAGAGGGCTCCCAAAGTGGGATCAAGTTGTTTTCTGATTTCCATGCTGGACCTCCAGAGGCAGGGTTAACAAAGTTACAGGCGTTCTTTGGCGTCCTGAACGGCTTCTTTGACCCGCTCCACTCCGGTTCCGCCGTAAGACAGGCGGGCATTGGCGCTGGATTCCACGGTCAGGTACTGGGCCACATCACGGGTCAGCAAGGGGTGGGCGTTTTTCAGTTCCTCTTCGGTGAGGTCCCACAGTTGCCGGTCCTGTGAGACGCACAGGTGCACCAGTTCTCCGGCCACCTCGTGCGCTTCCCTGAAGGGTACGCCCTGACGGGCGAGGTAATCTGCAAGGTCGGTTGCAGTGGAGTAACCGCGCTGGGCCGCACGGCGGGTCACTTTCGCATGCCATTTTGCTTTGGGCATCATGTCGATGTGCAGCTGCAAAATGATCGCCAGGGTCTCGAAGGCATCAAAGACCGGTTCTTTGTCTTCCTGGAAGTCCTTGTTGTAGGCCAGAGGGGTTCCTTTGACCACGGTCAAAAGGGCCATCAGGTCACCAAAAACCCGTCCAGCTTTGCCCCGGGCCAGCTCGGACACGTCGGGGTTCTTCTTCTGGGGCATGATGCTGGACCCGGTGGTGTGGCTGTCCGGCAGGGTTAAAAAGCCAAATTCAAAGGTGCTGTAGAGCACAAGTTCTTCAGACAGGCGGCTGAGGTGCGCGGTGGCAATGCTGCAGGCCGCCAGGAATTCCAGCGCAAAGTCACGGCTGCCCACGCTGTCCAGGCTGTTGCGGGTGGGACGGGCGAAACCCAGCGCTTCAGCGGTGGCAAAGCGGTCAATGGGCCAGGGGGTTCCGGCCAGTGCACCTGCACCCAGGGGGCTTTCGTCCATGCGTCTAGCAGCGTCCCGGAAGCGGGATTCGTCGCGTTCCAGCATCTCCACATAAGCCAGGAACCAGTGGGACAGCAAGATGGGCTGGGCCACCTGCAGGTGGGTGTACCCGGGCAGGATCACGGGCTGGCCTTCATCGCTGGTCAGGTGCTTTTCGGCTTCAAGAGCCATGACGCTTCTGAAACCATGCAGCAGGTCCGCAAGTTCCAGAGCAGCTTCCTTGGTGAACAGCCGGAAATCGGTGGCCACCTGGTCGTTTCTGGAACGGGCGGTGTGCAGCTTTCCAGCCACAGGCCCGATGCGCTCACGCAGGCGGGATTCGATGTTCATGTGCACATCTTCTAAAGACACACTCCACTCGAAATTTCCTGCACGGATGTCTTCCAGAATGCTGTTCAGACCATCTGTGATCTGGGTGACTTCTTCGGGCTCCAGGATGCCCTGCTTGCCCAGCATGGCGACGTGTGCCAGGCTTCCCCGGATGTCCTGCTCTGCGAGTTTCTGGTCAAAGGTGACGGACGCATTGAAAACCTCCACCAGCTTGTCGGTGGCTTCCTGAAAGCGTCCCCCCCACAGTTTTTTGGTCATGTTTCTGCTCCTAAAATGATGCGCATTTCGTTGGTGTTCTGAAAACCCAGTTTCTCGTACATGGGTCTGCCGTGTTCACTGGCATGCAAGGACAGCGCTTTGATCTTTCGCCTGCGGCATTCGTCCATGACCTGATCGACCAGCATGCGGGCCAGTCCTTTTCTGCGGTGTTCAGGGTGGGTGTAGACGTTCAGCAGGTAGCCCCGCATAGGGCTGGCATCCAGGTGTCCCGGAGGCCAGTTCACCAGCATCAGGGCTGCACCCGCCACCACCTGACCGTCCTGTTCTGCCAGAAAAGTCAGGTAGGTGCCTGCTTCCATCTGGGCTTTCACCCAGGGGATGAAGGCTTTCCGCATGGCTGCAATGTCCATCTTTTCTCCCATCCCCATGTCTGAGAACATTTCAAAACGGTGGGTGACCAGCGTTTCAAGATCGTTCAGCGTTGCCAGACGGAAGGTGTAAGGGAAAGCATTCTTCACAGGCTTTTCACCAGCACTTTGGGACCAGGCACAGAGGCACTGGGGTATTTGTAGACTGCGTCTTCATCAATGCTGTACCCGAGTTTCTCGTAAAACGGAATCACAGACAGGTTGTAGGTGCTCACGGCCAGCAGAACCTTCTTGAAGCCCTCCCGGACCGCATGTTCCTCTAAAGCCAGCACCAGACGTTTGGCCAGACCGTAGCCTCTGGTGTCGTTCAAGACGGCCAGTTTCATCAGGTCCAGGGTGTCTTCATCTGGAACGTAACAGACACAGCCCACCGGACGGGTTTCACCATAGTTGAAGTGTTCTTCCATGATGAAGCCCCCACCACGTTGCAGAATGTCTGTCACAGCTTCCGGGGTGATCCGGTGGCCACTGGAGCGCTCATCGATGGTGTTTCTCCAGGCTGCACGCACCAGGGAAGCAATGTTTGCCGCATCATCCAGTGTGGCGGCCCTCAGGCGGTAATCTTTGCGGGTCTGCAGCTTGCGGGTCATCACCACCGGAGGTGAGCTGCCCGGATGGGAATGCTCGTACACCTCATTTTCCTGAATGGTGTAGCCCAGTTTCTGGTAGAGCGGAATCACCGAGAGGTTGTACTGGCTGACCGCCAGCAAAATACGTTTGAAGTTGCGCTGGCGGGCGTAATCTTCCACAGCCTGCACCAGCATGATGGAAAACCCCTGCTTGCGGGCCTCAGGCAACACCGCCAGTTTGGAAAGTTCCAGGGTCTTGCCGTTGGGCCGGTAGCAGATGCACCCCACCACATGGTCATCACGGGAAACCAGAAATCCCCCGCCTTCATCGTCAAAAACAGCGTGCACATCGTCCACCGTCATGCGGTGACCGCTGGACCTGGGATCGATGGTGTCTTTCCAGGCCCCGTGCACCAGAGAGACTATGGTTTCAGCATCTTCACGTGTGGCAGGTTGGATTGATTTCATGGTGGGTCCTCTTCATTCCCTGGGAAACGCCAGGAGCGTTCTGAAACGGCAGCAGTGTCTTTGTCACCATTTTACCCGGGAGGGAGAGCGCAGTGAGAGGGAAAAGATCCCCCCTGATTTGGGGGGAAAGCAGGTGCCCTGAGTGAGGAACAGTCCCCCCTCGTCAGGGGAATTGCAGGGGCGAGGCGTGCCTCGCCCCTGGGGGGTTACTTGCTGTTCACCCGGTTCAACACCCGCAGGCGCAGGGCGTTCAGTTTGATGAAGGCGGCAGCGTCTGCCTGGTTGTACACGCTGTCGGCCTCGAAGGTGACCAGTTCCTTGTCGTAGAGGCTGTAGGGAGACTTGCGGCCCACCACGGTGGCGTTGCCCTTGTAAAGCTTGATGCGGGCGGTTCCGGTCACGCGCTGTGCCACGTGGTCGAAGTAGACCTGCAGGGCTTCACGCTCGGGGGCATACCAGAAGCCGTTGTACACCAGTTCGGCGTACTTGGGGGAAAGCTGGTCGCGCTGGTGCAGCACTTCACGGTCCAGGGCCAGGGATTCCACAGCACGGCGGGCATGGTAGAGCAGGGTTCCACCGGGGGTTTCGTACACGCCACGGGACTTCATGCCCACGAAGCGGTTTTCCACGAGGTCCACGCGGCCCACACCGTGCGCTCCTGCGACCTGGTTGGCTTTTTCCAGCAGCTGTGCAGGAGAGAGTTTTTCTCCGTTGATGGCGACAGGATCACCGGCAACGAATTCAATTTCCACGTATTCAGGGGTGTCAGGAGCATCCTCGGGGTTCACGGTCAGTTTGAACATGTGGCTGGGGGGCTCACTCCAGGGGTCTTCCAGCACGCCACCTTCGTAGGAGATGTGCAGCATGTTGGCATCGGTGCTCCAGGGGTCCTTTTTGGTGGTGGGCACGGGGATGTTGTGCTCGTGTGCGAAAGCTTCGAGGTCAGAGCGGCCCTTGAAGTCCCATTCCCGCCAGGGGGCCACGGTTTTGATGTCGGGCTTGAGGGCGAAAGCGGTCAATTCGAAGCGCACCTGATCGTTGCCTTTTCCGGTGGCACCGTGGGAAACGGCCACTGCACCTTCTTTTTCAGCGATCTCGACCATGTGCTTGGCAATCAGGGGGCGGGCAATGCTGGTCCCGAGCAGGTAGTAGCCTTCGTAGAGGGCACTCGAACGCATCATGGGAAACACAAAGTCTTTGATGAATTCTTCTTTGAGGTCCAGGGCGTAGGCGTTCACGGCTCCGGTGTTGAGGGCCTTCACGCGGGCCTGTTCCACTTCGTCGCCCTGTCCGAGGTCGGCGGTGAAAGCCACCACGTCGTAATTGCGCTCAACCTGCAGCCATTTGAGAATGATGGAGGTGTCCAGTCCTCCGCTGTATGCCAGTACGATTTTTTCTTTGGTCATGGTGCAACTCCTCTAGAAGGGACTTCAGGGGAAATCTCAGGGGGGTCTCGCTGTTCCCGATTGGGAAGGGTCGACAGAAAAAACCCCGACGTAAAAGACCATAACACCTTTAAATCTCGGGTGTGTCGGGTGGTCTTAACGTCGTGGCAGTCTGGTCATCATGGTTGAGGGAACACGCTTGAGCGTATATTCATACAGAGATTAACATTTTTATGCGGGGGTGTCAATGGATTATTCAGCATATGGCAAGAGCAGGTCTGCACTGTAAAGTAAACTTGCCGAGAGCCGAGGGCCGAGGGCCGAGGGCAAAACCAGGCTTCAGCTAAAGCTTTTTTAGCTCTCGACCCTTGGCTCTCAGCAGCCAGAACAGACCCGTCATCTCTCCCAGGCAACCATCAACACCCGTGTATATACAGCGAATACGCATTTTCTTGCTGCATCCTCAACAATGGGTTTCTGGCAGCACAGACAGCAAAAAGCTGCTTCTCATGCATCCACTGTGAGGCATCTTTATGCCCGCACCTCAAAAACTTTAAGGGAAAGTCCTGCTCTGCAAAGGAAAATACTGTGAATCGAAGGCGTTGATTTCTGCATAAATTTATTAACCCATTGCATAGATGTGTTGCAAAGACCCGACCCTCTCATGCTATCCTTTACGGTTGGAATGTTTGCAGATTCTGAAAAGCTGCAAAACAGCAAGACCATCCCGACCCCTGACCCGTTTCCCTGCTGCTGAATGCAGCGTGACCCATGAAGGAGCGTTATGCCTGCACGGACCGACCTCAAAAAAATCCTGATTCTCGGCAGTGGACCCATTCAGATCGGGCAAGCTGCCGAGTTTGATTATTCCGGCACCCAGGCCCTGAAGGCCCTGAAAAAAGCCGGTTACGACGTGATCCTGATCAATTCCAACCCGGCCACCATCATGACCGACCCGGAACTTGCAGACCAGACCTACATCGAGCCCTTGACCAGGGATTACGTGAAGGCCGTCATTGCCAAGGAGCGCCCGGACGCCATCCTGCCCACACTCGGGGGCCAGACCGCTCTGAACCTGGCCATGGAACTCCATGAAACCGGCGTGCTGGAAGAGTATGGGGTGCAACTGATCGGGGCAGGTCCTGAGGCCATCAAAAAAGGCGAGGACCGCGAACTGTTCCAGGCCGCCATGAAGAAAATTGGCGTAGAGACCGCCAGAGGCAAGATGGTGCACACCCTCGAAGAAGCAAAAGAGTTCCAGAAAGAACTGGGCCTGCCTGTGGTGATTCGCCCCAGCTTCACCCTGGGGGGCACCGGGGGCGGCATTGCCCACAGCTACGAGGAATTTCTCGAGATCACCGAACAGGGTTTGCGCGACTCTCCGGTGACCAGCGTGCTGCTCGAAGAATCCATTCTAGGGTGGAAGGAATACGAGCTTGAGGTGATGCGGGACACCAACGACACCGTGGTGATCATCACCAGCATTGAAAACTTCGATCCCATGGGCGTGCACACCGGGGACTCCATCACCGTGGCCCCTGCCCAGACCCTCTCCGACATGGAATACCAAAGGCTCAGGGACCAGTCTCTGGCCATCATCCGGGAAATTGGGGTGGAGACCGGCGGAAGCAACATCCAGTTCGCCGTGAACCCCAAAAACGGGCGCGTGATCGTCATTGAGATGAACCCCCGTGTGAGCCGTTCTTCTGCACTGGCCTCCAAGGCCACCGGGTTCCCCATTGCAAAAATTGCTGCACTGCTGGCCGTCGGGTACCACCTGGACGAGCTTCCCAACGACATCACCCGCGTGACCCCTGCGGCTTTTGAACCCACCATCGATTACGTGGTGACCAAGATCCCCAGGTTCGCCTTTGAGAAGTTCCCCGGAACCTCCGACCACCTGGGCACCCAGATGCGCTCCGTGGGCGAAGTGATGGCCATTGGTCGCACCTTCAAGGAATCCCTGCAGAAAGCCATCCGCTCCCTGGAAGGGGACCTGCGTGCCGACTTTGCCGAGCGCAGCGAAGAAGAACTGCGGGGTCTCCTCTACCCCAACCCCAGACGCATCGGTGCCCTGCTGGAACTGATCCGCCGTGGCATGACCCTGGAAGAGCTGCACAAAATCACCTTCATTGACCCCTGGTTTTTGTCCCAGGTCAAAGAGATCATGGACGCCGAGAAAGAGATCCTGGAGCTCGGAGACATCAAAGAGTGGAAGTACGAATACTGGCGCGAAATCAAGCGTCTGGGCTTCAGTGACACCAGAATCGGTGAAATTGTTGGCCTGACCGAACTTGAAGTGCGTGAACTCCGCAAGAAGGCCAAGGCCACCCCGGTGTACAAAACTGTGGACACCTGCGGTGCCGAGTTCGAGGCTTTCACCCCTTACCACTACAGCACCTACGAGTGGGAAGATGAGGTCACCCCCACCGACAAACCCAAGATCGTGATTCTGGGTTCCGGTCCCAACCGCATCGGGCAGGGCGTGGAATTTGATTACGCCACCGTGCACGCGGTGTGGGCACTGCAGGCAGCGGGTTATGAGACCATCATGGTCAACTCCAACCCTGAGACCGTCTCCACCGACTACGACACTGCAGACCGTCTGTACTTCGAGCCCCTGACATTTGAAGACGTGATGAACATCATCGACCACGAGAAACCCGTGGGCGTGATCGTGCAACTCGGGGGCCAGACCCCCCTGAAACTCGCTGGAAAACTGGCTGCTGCAGGGGCACCCATCATCGGGACCAGCCCTGAAACCATCCACCAGGCCGAGGACCGCAAGAGCTTCAACGACCTCTGCGAAAAACTGGGCATTCCCCAGCCAAAAGGCCTGGTTGCCAGCGACGCAGAAGAAGCCTACCAGCACGCCGAAAAACTGGGCTTCCCCCTGATGGTCCGTCCTTCCTACGTGCTCGGGGGCCGCGCCATGCGCACCGTGCGCAGCATGGATGAGCTGAAAACCTACCTGGAAGAGGTGTACGCCGAAGTGGAAGGCAAACCCTCGATCCTTCTCGATCAATTCCTGGAAGGCGCTTTAGAGCTGGATGTGGACACCCTCTGCGATGGTGAACGTGCCGTGGTGGCAGGCATCATGGAGCACATCGAGGCTGCAGGGATTCACTCGGGCGACTCCGCCTGCATCCTGCCCCCCGTGCACCTCTCCGACGAGATGCTGAAAACCATCAAGGAAACCACGGAGCGCCTTGCACTCGAACTTGGCGTGAGGGGCCTGATGAACGTGCAGTACGCCATCAAAGACGGTGTGCCCTACATTCTGGAAGCCAACCCCCGTGCTTCCCGCACCGTGCCTTTCGTGAGCAAGGCCATCGGGCACCCTCTGGCGAAATACGCTGCACTGATTGGGGTGGGCAGGACCCTGGAAGACCTGAACTTCCTGGAAACCCCCCAGCCCAAAATGTACAGCGTCAAAGAAGTGCACCTGCCCTTCCTGAAGTTCAAGAACGTGCGCCCCATCCTGGGTCCAGAAATGAAATCCACCGGGGAAAGCATGGGCATTGACGCCGATCCTTACAAGGCGTTCTACCGTGCCCAGCTTGGGGTCAAGAGCATGCTGCCCGGCGAAGGAACCATCACCGTGATCGGCAGGGATCTGGACGACGTGTGCAAGATGCTGCAGGATGCTGGTTACGCCGTAGGCACCCGACCCGGCAAGGAACTCCCCCGCCTCTTGATCGACACCACCGGAAGCCAGTACCTGCGCACCTGCCTGGAGCGTGGTGTACCCATTGTCAGCACCAGAGAGGCTGCCATCTGGACCGCCAAAGCCCTGGCGGCTGTGCAAGATGAGGCTCCCTCTGTGAAGAGTTTGCAAGAGTGGCTGGCGTAAATTGGCCTGACGGCCAATTGCAGAAGGCTTAAAAGACATTTAAGGGCGCAGCGGACAGGGGGACCGGAATTGGTCCCCCTGTTTTGTACAAGAGAACGTGCTGCGCCCTTTGCGTTGCAAGGATGGATTTTCTTGTGGATGACAAAGCCTTTGCTGCGTTGATCAGGAGCAGGGAAATCTCACCCTCAGCAACCTCAAACAAGAACCACCCCCCTTCGTTAAAGCGAGGTGCGGGAGGATCTCACCCCTCTCCCAGAAGCACCTCCGGCACATCCCCGATCACAGCATCCAGGCCCCAGGCCTTGAATTTTTGCATCAGAGCCAGGTCATTCACCGTCCAGGTGAAAACCTGTTTTTTGTTGTTGCGGGCTGCTGACAGCAGGTCTTCCGTCACCTGGGTGTGGTGGGGGTGCAAGCTGTAGAGGGGCAAATGCAGACCCACGGTGGCCAGCCATTCCAGACCGTGCTCGCCGTCATACAGGAAGCCCAGACGGTAACTGCTGTCCAGGGCGTACAGCCGCACCAGGCTGATGGGATTGAAGCTGCTGATCACCATTTGCTCGTGCATGCCGTATTTTTTCAGCACTTCCATCAGGTGTTTTTCCCGACCATCAGAGACGTTGGAGTCGTTTTTCAGTTCGACGTTGATCAGAAAACCTGGGTGGTCTTTTGCCCAGCCCAGCACATCGGAGAGCAAGGGGACAAAAGGGAATTCCTGCTGGATCTCCTGCCAGGTCAAAGAGGCCAGCAGGCGACCATCGGGCAGGTGCTCATCGTGAAACACCACCATCTGGCCGTCACGGGTGGGCTGGGTGTCCAGTTCGATGCCATCCAGACCACAAATCAGGGCGTTCTGGAAGCCTTCGAGGGTGTTCTCACGGTGGGTTCGGGGGGTTCCGCGGTGTCCGAGGCGTTTCATGGTTTGGTTATAACACTGCCAGATCGTAAAGTTGTAAGGGTTTTTCGCTGGAAAACCCACACAGATGCACTATGCTGTATCAGTATTGTGGAGGTCACATGAACTGGGACGAACGTTTGAAAGAAGAGGGCATTGCAGCAAACCTGCGGGCAGACAGCCCTCAGGCGGTGCTGGCAGCTTCTTCTGATGAACTTGTTTATCTGGATGGGCGCAGGGCACAGCGCATCCCACTGTCCAAAATCAGCAAAATCAACATTGATGCACAGGGGCTCCTCAAAATTCAGGCCGGAGGACAGGACGCCCTCTCGGTGTCGGTGCAGGGCTTTCAGGCCACCGACCTGAAGCAATTTTTTGAAGGCCTCAAACCCCTGGTCTCCGAGTCCAAACAAAAAGCAGTGCAGGCCACACAGAAACCTGCTGCTGCCCCCAAACCCACCCCTGCGCCAAAACAAAGCAAACCCAAGCCCACCCCGGCTCCCAGACCCCAGCCTGCGCCAAAAGCCGTTGAGGTTGAACCCGAAGAAGCTGAAATTTCCCGTCCAAACCTGCAGTCAGAAGCCCGCACCCTGATCGGGCGCTTCAAACTGCTGTCCCTCTTGATCGTGCTGGTGGGCGCAGTGTTCGGAGGCTTGCAATACACCGACAACCATGCCCTTTTGATCCAGTCGGTGTGGATGTTCGTGTCCAGCATCTTCCTGGCCCTGGTGGTGCTGGTGCTCAGCGAAGTGTTGCGGGTGCTGATTGACCAGCAGGAGAGAAAATGAGCATCGAGCTGCTCAGGCACGCTGTGGCCATTCCCAGCGTGTCCTACCATGAATCCGAAGTGGCCCATTATCTGGCCGATTACATGTCCAAAAACGGCTTTAACAACACCCAGGTGGATGTTTCTGGCAGTGCGGTCGGAATGCGTGGCTCCGGTCCCCTGACCGTGGTGCTGCTGGGGCACATCGACACGGTTCCTGGAGACATTCAGGTGCGAATTGAAGACGGCAAACTGTACGGGCGCGGTTCCGTGGATGCCAAAGGCAGCTTCTGCACCTTTGTCAGCGCCGTTCAACAGCTTCCCGAAAATGCCCTGCAAAAAGCCCGCTTTGTGTGCGTCGGAGCCACCGAGGAAGAGGCCCCCACCTCCAGAGGGGCCAGACATGCGGTCACACAGCACCAGCCGGATTTCATTTTCATTGGGGAGCCCAGCGCCTGGGATGCAATTACGCTGGGGTACAAAGGCCGCCTGATCTGCAAAGCAGAAATCACCAAAGACAACTTTCACACCGCTGGAGACGGCACCAGTGCTTCTGACGATGTGGTGGAGTTCTGCACCCGCGTGAAAAAGTGGGCACAGGACTGGGGTGAAAAACACAACGCCACAGGGGCCTTCAACACCATCTCGGTGATGGTGCAAAGCATTCATGGAGACGCAGACGGCATGGAACAGGTGGCCCGCGCCACCATCGGCCTCAGGCTTCCTCCGGGACTCCATCCCACTGAAGCCCAGCACCAGATTTTTGAGCACCGCCTTCCTGGAATGCACCTGAATTTCATGGGCCATGAAGTGCCCTACCGGGGAGAAAAAGACACCCCCATCAGCCGCGCTTTGCGCATCGCCATTCGCGAGATGGGCGGCACCCCCAAATTCAAAGTCAAAACCGGCACCAGCGACATGAACGTGGTGGCCCCCCACTGGGATGCCCCCATGGTGGCTTACGGTCCGGGAGACTCTGGATTGGATCACACACCGTTTGAACACCTTGAACTTGCAGAATACGAAAAAGCCATTGAAGTGCTGAAAAGGGCATTGATCAAACTCGTTGGTGCCTGAACCTCAGGAAGTGGCCTGGACCAGCAAACCCGGGCCACTTTCCCGAAAGGAACGGAATGACCACAGAACAACTCCTGATGCTGGTGCTGCTGGTGGTGGCACTGGTGTTTTTTTCTTTTGAACTGCTGGCCGTGGATGTCACCGCACTGCTGATCCTGGCCCTTCTGATCGTTTTTGGCCTGATCAAACCCCAAGAGGCCTTTCAGACTTTCGGGTCTGAAACCGTGGTGGTGATTGCAGGTCTCTTTGTGCTGACCCGCACCCTGCTGAAAACCGGGGTGATCGAAGGCATCGGCACGGCCTTGCAAAAACACCTGGGGAAGCGGGTCAAATGGGTGCTGCGCCTGATGCTGGCCGTGATTGCAGCCGTTTCTGGTTTTGTCTCCAACACCGCCACCGCCGCCGTTTTTTTGCCATTCATGCTCAGCCTGACCCACAAATTGAACCTCAACCCCTCCAAAACCCTGATGCCTCTGGCCTTTGCCAGCATTCTGGGAGGCACCATCACGGTGATTGGGACCAGCACCAACCTGGTGGTTTCCGGAATCCTGCCCAAATTCCAGCAAAAACCCTTTGCTTTCTTTGAGCTGGCCTGGATCGGGGTGCCCATGACCCTGCTGGGACTGGCCTACCTGTGGTTTGTGGCTCCACGTTTGCTGCCAGAACGCAGCACCGACATTGATGTCAATTACCAGCTGCGGGATTATCTGGCAGACCTGACCCTGCCAGAAGGACACCCCTACCACCAGAAAACCCTGCGGGAAACCGGTCTGGGAGAAACCTACCAGTTGTGGGTGCTGGCGGTCCGGCGGGGGGACCACCTGATCCAGTCTCCAGGCTCTGGTTTTGTGATCCTGACTGGAGACACTTTGCTGCTGGAAGGCAGCAGTGCCAACCTGATGCGGGCCAAATCCGCCCTGGGCCTGGTCACCAAAGCCGAAGAAAACGCCAGCCCCAGCTCCCTGAAACTGGTGGAATTGCTGGTGATGCCCCGCTCTCCCCTGCTGGGCCGCACCCTCAAAGAACATGGGTTCCGGGAAAAATACGGCTGCACCGTGCTGGGTTTTCACCGCCTGCAAAAAACCGTGATTGCTCCGGTGGCCCGCACCCGCTTCCAGGTGGGAGATGTCCTGCTGGTGCAGGGCACCCCGGAGCAGGCCGAGCGTCTGAAAAGCAATTTCGTGCTGATCGATGATGTCTCCGAAACCGTGCGGGAACACCGCAAAGCCCCTCTGGCTGTGCTGGGTTTTCTGTTCCCCATCCTGATGGGCGCTTTCGGGTGGATGCCCTTCTCCTCTGCCATTTTGATCAGCGTGGTGGTGATGTTGATTTTCCGGGTCATCTCTCCTGAAGAAAGCTACAGCACCATCGAATGGCCGGTGCTGGCCCTGATTGCAGCCATGCTGGCTTTCGGGGTGGCTTTTCAGGACACTGGAACGGCAAAAGCCATCGCAGGTCTGCTGGCAGACTGGGTGAGACCTCTCGGACCTTACGGCATTCTGGCTGCGTTCTACCTGCTGACGGTGGTGCTGACCCAGCCCATGTCCAACCAGGCCGCTGCACTGGTGGTGCTGCCCCTGGCCCTCGGGGTGGCCAGCGAACTGGGTTACAACCCCCGCACCTTCGCCATTGCCATCACCATTGCCGCCAGCAACAGCTTCATCACCCCCCTGGAGCCCGCCAGCCTGCTGGTGTTCGGTCCTGGACGCTACAAGTTCATGGATTTTGTAAAAGTGGGTTTGCCCCTGACGCTGCTGGCGTTTGTGTTGGGGATGGTGATCATCCCGTGGAAGTGGCCGTTTTGAAGGTGCCGAGGGCCCAGAGCCCAGAGCCCCGTAAATTCTGAAGCTCAGACTGTCAAGGGAAAGTGTTGAGACGGGACGTGCTCCACTCCAATCAAGCGGGTAGAGCAAAACAGACAACTCAAAGCTGGAGCCGGTGCTTTACCACTTGCCCTCGGCTCTCGGCTCTGGGCCCTCGGCATCTTTGCCTCCTTTCATTCACACCTGTTAAAATGAGACCATGACAGAAAACAGTGAAACCCGTGCGACCCCTGCACGCAAACGCAATTACACGGGCTCTGTCGTGACCGCCGTGGTGCTTGGCGTGATTGCTGGAGTGATTGTCGCCCTGTTCTTCCTGAAACGGAAGCATCCCGATGAGGTGGACCGGGATGAAGACGACAACCCTTTATTTGTTTGAGTCCATTTGAGCCTGCCCCCAGACTGGGGGCTTTTTCTTTGTTGGTTCAAAGCTTATTTCAGAGCCTGACGGTAACTGTACAGCAACCATCCCACCAGCAAAAAGCCAATGGAGCTGAGGACCATCACACCCAGATGCGGTCCAAACGGACCGTTGGTGGCAATGACATAGCCTTCCAGCGCCGATCCAATGGGCGCCGTGCCCACCAGCACGGTGGTGTAGAGGCTCATCACCCGGCCCCGCAGTTCATGGGGAATGGAAAGCTGGATCATGCTGTTGGCGCTGACCAGACAGCTCATCATGGCAAAGCCGCAGAGCACCAGTGCACCTGCAGCCAGCATCAGGTTGGGGCTGAGGGCAAAAAGCATGTTGGTGAAAGGCAACGCCACAGCTGCATACCTGAGGTTGCGCTCGGGTCTGGGTTTGCTGGCCTGCCAGAGGGCACCCATCATGCAACCGACACCGAAAGCCGCACTGAGGCCCCCAAAAGCCGCTTCCCTGAGGTGAAACACCTGTTTGGCAAAGTAGGGAATCAGGATGTTGAAGTTGATCACCGTGATGGAGACCACCCCAATCAAAAGCATAATGAATTTCACTTTAGGGCTGGATTTCACGTACCGCAGTCCCTCGGCAATGCGGCCCAGCATGCCCTGCTGGATCTGGGGTTCGGGGTCCTTCCAGTGCAGTTGTGCCTGAATGAACATCACCGCCAGAAACGTCACGGCGTTCAGGTAGAAAGGAAAAGCCAGTCGGCTGAGGTCATGCTCATCCCCTCCAGCCAGCAAATAGACCCCCAGCGGCACCACCAGACCAAACAGCGCCTGACCGATGGTTCTGGAGGTGTTGAACGCCAGGCTGTTGAGGGCCACCGCATTGGGCAGGGCTTCTCTGGGCACAAATTCGGCCAGCAGGGACTGGCGAGCAGGCATGTTAAAAGCATTGGTGAACCCGGAAAGGGCAGACATCACAAAAATCAGGGGCAGGGTGATGGAGCCGCTGTGAATCAGCAACCCGGACACCACTGCAATCAGCATGAAAGCCACCTGCGTGCCCTGCAAAACAGCTTTCTTGGAAATGCGGTCCAGCAATGCTCCAGCAAACAGCGAAAACAGCAGGGTCGGGGTGAACTGCACCACATTGACCCATCCCAGCACCTGACTGGACGAGGTCAGTTCCAGAACCAGATAAGACAGGGCGGTGGTCTGAATCCAGCTGGCCAGCAAACTCAGGATCTGGGAGTACCAGTACACCCTGAAATCGGTGTGAACCAGGGCCTGAAAAGTGCGTTTCTGCCACTGCTGCAAGCCATTCATAAGGTCATCATAAGCCCGTCCTGCACAACCTCTGACTAAGCATGCTGGCTTAAACTTTGACAGTCACAAAGATGAATCTCCTGACAAATGCAACCCTTAATACTATGAGGCATCATGAAAACCTCACATCTTCTCAACATCTTTCTCTGGTTATGATGGGAAGGTCATGCGTTCCAACCTCAGTGTTTTGGGTGTTCTTTTGTTGCTCTCCGCCGCCCAGGCGGGCAGTTATACCGTTCAGAAGAACGATACACTTTACAGCCTCTCAAGACGCTTCGGCCTGAGTGTCGAAGAACTCATGAAACTGAACCATTTAGACGCACCAAACATTGCCCTTGGACAGGTCCTGCAGGTGCCTGATGTCAAAATCGAAACCAAACCCGACATCAAATCCGACATCAAAACCGACATCAAGGTCACTCCAGAAGTCAAAACCCTTTCCCCGGCCCCAAAAGAACACATTGTGGCCAGACAGGAAACCCTGTTTGGCATTGCCAGAAAATACGGCATCAAACTGGAAGACCTCAAACGCTGGAACACCCTGACCAGCAATGAAATTGCCATTGGTCAGGTGTTGAAACTGCAGGGAGATGCAGGAAATTCTGGACCAGGTGCTCCTGCAACCAGCACTGCAGACAGAAGCCCCAGCAAAACCGAGACCGCAAAGACTGAATCCAGCAAAACCGAAGCTGCAAAAACCGATCCAGTCAAAACCAGTGTCAAGAATGAAGTCAAAGCATCTTCTGGCAGCAAAACACAAGGGGTCAAATCTGACGTGGTGAAAACCCCCAGCAAGGCCGAGACAGCAAAAACCGAACCGGTCAAAGTTGAAACAACCAAAACCCCAGTCAAAACCAGCACAGCTGAAACCAAAACAACCAACAAGACCGAAACTGCAAAGACCCCCGTTACCACCAGCAAAACCGAGCCAACAAAGACTGAAGTCCTAAAAACCGAGACAGCAAAAACCGAACCGGTCAAAGTCGAATCAACCAAAACCCCAGTCAAAACCAGCACAGCTGAAACAACAAAATCGGGATCAGCAAAGACTGAACCCCTCAAAACCGAAACAGCAAAAACCACTGAACCACCCAAAACCGAACCCCTCAAAGCCGAACCCAAAGAAGCAAAGGTCAAACCTGTGCTGAGCGGAGCCATCACTTATGTGGTGGAACGGGGAGACACCCTTTATGCACTGGCCCGCAGATTTGAGGTCACTGTGGATGAGTTGATGGCCTGGAATGCCCTGGACAGCAGCACACTGGGGGTGGGTCAGTCCCTGCAATTGATTGCCAGGGTGCAACCTGTTCCCACGCCTGCCTCCGATCCTGTCATGGTCAAAACCCCGGCAGTCATCGAAGACGTCAAAGCTTCCAGCAAAGAGCCTGCAAAAGAACCTGTAAAAGAAGCAGCCAGAGAGCCTGTAAAAGTGGCCTCCACCCTCAAACCTGCTGAAGCAGATCAGATGACCATCAAACCTGTGCAGGTGGTGGACAATGCTGTGGTGATTGCCCCGGTCAGCAACCCTGAACGGCACATTGTGCAAAAAGGAGACACCCTCAGCGTGCTGGCCCGCAAGTATTCCACCACTGTGGGGGCATTGCAAGAGGCCAACAGCCTGACCGACACCAACCTGAGGGTGGGACAGGTGCTGATTTTGCCCAGCACCATCAAGAGCATTCCTGAGCCTTCCAGTCTGGTGAACATTGTGGGCGCCACCCCCAACCCCTGGCGGGATTACGCCATGAGCCTGCTGAACATCCCTTATGTTTATGGGGGCGCAAACCCCGACAAGGGGCTGGACTGCAGTGGATTCACCTTGCTGGTGATGCAGCAGGCAGGCGTTCAACTCCCCAGAACCAGCATGGAACAATCCCAGATTGGTGAAGTGGTGGACCGTTCGGACCTGAAAGAAGGCGATTTGATCTTTTTTGACACCCTGGGGCACGGGGTGTCCCATGTGGGCATTTACCTGGGAGACAACCAGTTCATTCATGCAAACAGCTATCTGGAACGGGTGTCCATTGATGACATCACCAACACCTATTACGCCAGACGGGTGGTGGGGGTGCGTCGGGTGCTGTCTCCGCTGACTGCTGCACAGCAATGACCTGCTCAAAAACAACCTGCTCAAAACCAGAAGGGAGACCTGAAATTCAGGTCTCCCTTCTCTCTTTTTCTGCAGTGGTGCTGCTTCAGGCCACCTGCACCACCACCTGCTCCTGGCTGGGCAGCAGGTAAGCTCCAATTTCTCCTTCCCGGAGGTTGAGGATCAGGTAAGGCACGTCGTATTCGGCATTGCGCACATCGGTCATGCTGGGGACACTGGGACCCTGAGGGTGGGAGTGGTAGATGCCCAGCAGTTCCAGTCCTTCGGATTGCATGACTTTCATGGCCCGCAGGAGGCGTTGAGGATCGGCAAAATAATTTCGGGTGGGGTCCGGGGCCACATTGATCAGGGGGTACACCGCCTGGACCAGATTTCCCACTCCAGCCAGGAGGCCCACGCATTCTCTGGGGGCATCTCTGAATGCATGGGACCACAGTTCTTTCCACAGCACTTCTGGAATACGCAGGATCACAGCCCACCTCCCTGAACCATTCGGGTCTGGATGAAGCGAGGGGATCACCGAAGAGCCCTGCAACGCATCCTGGACCTTGATGTTTTCATTGTGCAGGAAAAAACCTGTCTTTTTCCTTAACAAGTCACACTTTTGGGGTTTTCCCTGCTTGACAGCTACTTGAGAACCCCTGCCCACAAAAGCAGCAAGTACAGCGCCACGGGCACCGCAGCAGACATGAAGAAAATTTTGGCAATGCGCCACAGGTCGGAGAACAGCTCTTTCACAGGTTTATGGTAGCAGGCAGAAGGCGGAAAGCAGAAGGCTGAAGGCAACAATCTGATCCCCATGAATTGTTGTGGATGACCCAGTAGTGCAGCCCAGTTCAGATTGCTGGGCTGGGTCACGAATGCACCTCATTAGGCTTGAGAAAAAGGGCAGACAAAAGAAGAAAACCAGCAAGAGCATGGACTTTGAAGTGTTTTTGGCCTTCTGCTTTCTGCCTTCTGCCCATACACCCACATCACACTCACCAAAGCATGATGCTCAAATCCATGAAGGTGTGCAGCATGCTATTCTTGAGACGTGACCAAACGCATAAAATCCGCCAGCAAAAGCAAGAAAGTGCCTGTCAATCCCGGCAACCATGAGGTGTACGGGCTGGTGCTTTTTGCCGTCGCGCTCTTCTGCATGCTGTGCATTTATGCTCCCAGTCAGTACACCGGAGGACTGGGAACCTCTGTCCGGGATTACCTCAAAGACAACCTGGGCTGGGCCGCATATGCCATTCCCCTGTACCCCATCGTGTATGGGGTGCTGTTGTTCATGGAGAAGAGCCCCAAAAGCATTTCTCGCCCTGTGATCGCCAGTGTGATCTTGCTCATTTCAGGATTGCTGGCCAGCAACATCATCGATCCGCTGTCTGGAGGACAGTGGCTGGGGTACCTCACCGAGCCCATCCGCAAAAGCATCAGCTGGGGGGGTTTGCTGCTTCCCCTGATTGGGTTGACCCTGGGGGCAGAAGTGTTGCTTTTGCTTCCTCCATTCAGTTTGCTGATTGTGTTTTTCCGGCTGGTCACCACCCAGGTGATGGGTCTTGCCCAGACCACCGAATTGAATTCCCAGCAGCGCAAGCTTTACAGCAAATTGCGCGCCCAGGAGCAGGAACTCGAAGCGCTGATGGGGTTGTATCCCACCTCACAGGAACTCAAGGTCTGGCTGGGCACCCTCAGGAAAGCCAAAGTCAACATCCCGGATTTCACCCCAGAAGAAAAACTGCAGCTGGAAGAGGAACTCAGCAACACCCATGATTTGTTGCAGGATTTCTCCACCAAGAAAGCCCATGACATCACCGAGAAGCTGCAAGAAGAAGAATATCCGCTTCCCGAGCTTCCCCATGAACTGGAACGCCCCCTGCGTCTGGAGCTGCAAAGCGCTCAGCTGATGGAAGGGCACCGCACCCAGCTCAACCGGGAATATGCAGAGCTGCTGAACACCATCCGCAAGATGAACCGGGAGCGAGACCAGAACGTCAAAACCCTTTCGGGTCAGGTGAAATCCCACCACCTCAGGCAGGTGCTGTCCCAGCAGGAAAGCCGTTTGCTGTCCTGGAAGCAGACCAGCAAGGCCGTGGCTGCATGGCAACTGCAGGTGGACATCTTCCTGCCCTGGATGGATTTTCTGGTGGAGGTGGCCGCCCATGCCCAGGGTCTGGTGCTGGACAGCGAACTGGCCAAGAAACTCACCCAGAATTTCAAGAAAACCCTGCGTGAAATTGGCTGGTGGCAAAAGAGCCTGGAAAACCTGCAAGGCTCTCCCGCCGTTCCTGCAGCCAGAAATGAAGTGGCAGAGAATGTGGAATTCGATCTGGACTTCAGCAGCCTGGATTTCACTTTTGAAGATCCAACTCCTGTGCCTGCAGATCCCATGCCTGCTCCTGTTCCCACCCAGAACCGTTCTGCGTCTGCCCTGCCTGACCCGGATCCGGCCCCCTGGCTGGACCCTGAAGAAACCAAAGACACCGAAGCCTCCAACCCTCTGGAACCCGAGCAGACCAGAGCCAGCCTGCGGGACCCCCAGCCCACGGTCGGTGCCATTCCTGCCACCCGGCCCGAACCGGATCTGCTGGATCCCATCCCCAACACCCACCAGGACCGCCGCATTCTGGACCAGATGGCCAGAGAACGGGCAGATTTGATCAACCAGACCCTTTCTGAGTTCAAGGTGCAGGCCCGCGTGACGGATTTTGCCCGTGGACCCACGGTCACCCGTTATGAAATTGAACCTGCTCCCGGAGAGAAGATTTCCCGCATTTCAGGCCTGAGCAATGACCTTGCACGGGCACTGGCCGTGGGGGGCGTGCGTGTGGAAGCCCCCGTTCCAGGCAAGAGCGTGATCGGTCTGGAAGTGCCCAATGCTGAACGGGAACCCATCACCTTCCATGCGGCCATTGCCTCCAAGGCTTTCAGTGATTCCAAGGCCAAATTGCCCATCGTGCTGGGCAAAAGCATTGATGGCGAGATGTACGTGGGGGATCTGGCCCGCATGCCCCACCTCTTGATTGCAGGATCCACGGGGTCCGGGAAATCGGTGTGCGTGAACACCCTGATTGTGAGCCTGCTCTACCGGTACCTGCCCCAGGAACTGCGTTTTGTGATGATCGACCCCAAGATGGTGGAACTGACCCCCTACGACGGGATTCCCCACCTGATCCGTCCGGTGGTCACCAATCCTGCAGATGCCGCCGGGGTGCTGCTGGGAACCGTGGCCCACATGGAACGGCGATACAAGATGATGAGCCAGGTCGGGGCCAAGAACCTGGAACAGTACAACGCCAAGATGCGTCAGATTGGCGACCCGGAACTGCCTTACATGGTGATCATCATTGACGAGCTGGCAGATTTGATGATCACCAGCCCCAAAGAAGTGGAAAGCTCCATCATGCGGCTGGCCCAGATGGCCCGCGCCACCGGAATGCACCTTGTGCTGGCCACCCAGCGCCCCAGTGTGGACATCCTGACCAGCCTGATCAAGGTGAACGTGCCTGCCCGCATTGCCTTTGCGGTGTCCAGCAGCCACGATTCCCGCACCATCCTGGACAACACTGGTGCCGAACGCCTGACCGGTCAGGGTGACATGCTGTTCTATCAGCCCGGGCTGGTCAAGCCTGTGCGTTTGCAAGGTCCCTACATCTCTGAAGGCGAAACCGTGCGCATCAACGACTACCTGCGCCGCCAGTTCTTCGAGGACTGGTTCGGGGAGTCTTATGGCACCGATTTCGATGGTGTGGATGAAGCGGGTGGAGGCCCCAAAGCCAATGGCCCGATGGATTTCTCCGATCCCCTGCTGCGTCAGGCTGCAGAGATTTGCATTGAAGAAGGCCAGGGCAGCGTGTCCCGCCTGCAACGCCGCCTGAGCGTGGGCCACGCCCGTGCAGGCAAGCTGATGGACATGCTGGAAGCCATGGGCATTGTCAGCAAACACCAGGGCTCCAAACCACGGGACATCCTGATTTCCAGCGCAGACCTCCCGGAGTTCTTTGGCAAGTGAAATCCCCTGCCCTCCTCAGGGCAAACCCTGAAAACTGCTCACCCGCACAACATTCACCCTTCCAGTCTGAAAATCTGGAGGGGTGAAAACTTCTGGTGTGACTTTACTTGAAATGCTCACGGTGCTGGGCATCCTGGCCGTGGCCCTGCTGATCATGGGATTGAGAACCAGTCCAGACCGCATGCTGCTGGTCCGGGCAGGCAATGAACTGCAGGTTTTTCTGCAAAAAAACCGGCTGGAAGCCATCAAGCGCAACACACCTGTGGTGCTGCATTTTGAGGCTGCAGGCATCCAGAGTTGCCTGGATGCAGACCACACTGGCAGTTGCTCCTCGCATAACCATCTGGACCGCTGGGAAACCGCCCCTTACCGGGGCCTGCAATACCAGGAAAACCTGCCCACCGATCTGGTCTGGACCCCGGAAGGCTTCCCGGCACAGACCGGAACAGGCTTCGCTGCAGGCAGCATCGTGCTGAGCAAAAAGGGCCGCACCCTGAAAGTGATTCTGGCTTCCGGGGGACGAATCCGGCAGGAAATGATGCCATGAGGCCGGTGAAAAGGCCACAGCCCTGAAGGTGCCAGCATCTGTTGTATTCGCGCAGTTTAATGGATTCTTTAGCCAATCCTCAAAAAGCGTTTTTGATTGTGTGACAGCCAGAAACCCTGATTTACAGGGAAGGAATGCCCATTTTCCTCATGCTGGGCCTTTCCCTCTTACAAAGTGGGTATGCGGACACTTTAAGATGGGTGCATATGCGACTGAAAACATTCCTGATCGGCAGTTTGATTTGCTCTTCTGTGGCACTGGCACAAACCGGAGGCACCCTGCCCCTGGTCAATGTGGGAGATGGTTTTGGCTGGATCACCAGAGGGGAAACCTACACCTTTGTGATTCAGGATGAACAAAAGAACGTGCCCATCAATCTTGAGGTGTACTCTCCGGGCCTCAACCTCAACGATTACGTGAATGGCCGGGCCACCACCGGGTATTACGGAGATGAAATTTACGGCAAAGACCTGCCTTTTGCCTCGATCATCACCCTCACGGGACCCAATGGGAAAGTCTTTGAACGCAGATACGAAAACACCCTGGCCCACACCTGGGAACGCCTGATCAGCACGCCCCTGCCCGCAGGCACCTACACCCTCAAGGTCAACAGCGAAGGAAAAGGCAAAAACGCCTACGCCCTGCGTCTGGCCAGTGGCCTCAATTTGCTTTCGGACCAGTTCACCATCAACGCCAGAGGCAAGCCTGACCAGTACATGCTGGCCGCACAATTGAACGTGCCGGATTTCATGCTGGGTCGGGAAATCGAGATCATCAATTATGACGGAGACGGCAATGCAGATCTGGAACTCTACGCAGATGCCCCAGACGGCAAGCGGTACCGCCTGACCACTTCTGACAACGGCAAGAGCGCTACAGACCGCTTCCAGGTCAATCAGGATTTGCTGGGCACCTGGAGCATCTACGCCCGCATCCCCGAAAAACCCAGCCAGTATTCCAACGCCTTCAACCTGAAACTGACCGTCAACAACGCTCCATTCAATGGGATTGTGCCCCCCTTCAGCACCCCAACCGGAGTGAAACTCACCCCCACCGTGACCGTGGAAGTGGTGGATCCCCAGGGCAGGCCCATTCCCAATGCCGGATACACCCTCACCAACAACAAGAACTGGTGCTCTGTTCCCGTGTTGCCCAAGAGCTACATCCCGGTGGGTTCCAGCATCGTGGAAGGCACCGGCAATGTGCAGAGCAGCACCGCTGTGTGTGTGGATCAGGCTCCAGCCAAAATCCGCTTTGTGGCCAAACTGAACGAGGGGAAGCTCAAAGTGAATGCCGTGGCCGTGCTGGGCAACAACCGCATCCCCCTGAACGGCATCCCCTTCCAGGTGAGTGGCATTCCCAGCAACGCACAGGTCACCACCAACCCCCCCTCAGGAAGCATCCCCAGCAACCCGAACAACCCGAACAACTCGAACAATCCAAACAATCCAAACAATCCAAACAATCCAAACAACCCTGGCGACCCGAACAACCCCAACAATCCCAGCAACCCAAACAATCCCAATGCTCCGGTCAGTCCTGCAGGCAGTTCCAGCATCACCGCCAGAACGCCCATCAGCATCAATCTGCCTCCCGGAAGCTACACCGTGATTCCCACGGACATTCCCGGATCCAGCACCTTCACCCAGACCGGAACCGTGGTGATCGAGCAGGAGAACACCGTGACCCTGGAATACCGGGTCAACACCGATGTGCTGGTGTCCACCAGTCCTGATGTGGTGGATTTCTGCGGCAACACCCAGATCAATGCCATTGCCCGGACCCTCTTCCCCTACCCCATCAAGAGCACCCTGAACGTGACCCTGCCCCAGGGCATCACCGCCAGTGTACCCACCCAGACATCAGGAAACCTCTCTGCAGACAGCCCGCTCACCGTGTCCTTTGTGGCAAAAGCCTGCGCCAACGGCAATGTCACGGGTGCACTGGACATCAGCAACCTGAGCACCACCAACGTGGTGCAGGTGCGCCCCCTCAGCCTGGTGATCAGTGGCATCAAGCAGGAAAACAGCCATGTGCGGGTCAAGAAAGCCCTGAGTTTTGATGGTCGGGCTTACAACATCACCCTGAGCCTGAGTGTAGAGAAAGCCGTCAAGAACCTGACCCTGGTGGACGCCCTGCCCAGGAGCGACACCTTCACCACCCGCAGCAACCTGACCAGCAAGGGCATCAATGCAGAAATGAGCGGCAACACCTTCAGGCTCGGGAATGTGGAACCCGGTGAGTACACCATCCAGTACCAGATTTTCTCGGATCTGTCTCCTGAGCAGATTTTGACACTGCCTGACATTTCCTGGGAATGACCCCCTCTTCGCTGCGCTTTTCTCCCCCTGACGAGGGGGAGATTTTTTCTTTGCTGGACACCTGCCAAATCAGCAGATGTTTCCCCCGGAGGCAGCGATGTCCTCGGGGTTTTTGCTGCATTCTTCTGCCAGCACCGCCAGGGCTTTCACGATGGTGGAGAGGGACATGCTGGGTTCCCAGCCTCTGGAGGCCACCTGTTCGGGCAGGTAGGGAACGTGGACAAAGCCTCCGATCACACCCGGAAAATGCAGCTGCAGGTCGTGCATCAGGCCATAAAACACGTTGTTGCACACGAAAGTGCCTGCTGAGTAGCTGATTTCTGCAGGAATGCCTTCCCGGGCCAGGCGCTGCCTGAGCCGCTTGATGGGCAAGGTGGTGAAGTAGGCACTGGGGGCATCTTCAAAGATGGCCTCATCCAGGGGTTGCTGGCCTGCGTTGTCGGGGATGCGGGCATCCATCAGGTTGATGGCCACCCGTTCCAGGCTGATGGACACCCTGCCTCCGGCCTGTCCGGTGCAGATCACCACCTGGGGATGGTGGTCCTCAATGGCGACCCGCAGTTCTTGCAGGGCTGCCCCAAAAACGGTGGGAAGCTGGTGGCACACGATGTCCAGATCTGGAAGAAGTTCTGGGACACGCTGGACGGCCAGCCAGGAGGGGTTGATCTGTTCCCCGCCGAAGGGTTCAAAGCCTGTAAGCAAAACACGCATAGGGGAAGCTTAACCTGCCTTCCCCTGAAAAAAATGTTGCCTGGTCTCTTTTAGCGGTTGATGGAGCTCATGTCCGGGTAGCGGTCTCCTGAGGCAATGCCCAGAGGTGCAATGCGGTCCAGTTCGTCCAGTTCAGCTTGTGTCAACTGAACACTCAGGCTGCCGAGGTTGTCAGCGAGGTATTTGACCCGTTTGGTTCCGGGAATGGGCACGATGTCCTGCCCCTGTGCCAGCACCCATGCCAGCGCCACTTGCGCCGGGGTTGCCCCTTTCTCTCTGGCAAAGTCCTGGATGCGCTGGGCCAGATCGAGGTTCTTGTAAAAGTTCTCGCCCTGAAAGCGGGGGTGGTTGCGGCGGTTGTCGGTGGGTTCAAAATCCTCGGGGCTCTGGAAGGCTCCGGTGAGGAAGCCGCGTCCCAGTGGGCTGTAGGCCACCAGACCCACGCCCAGTTCCCTCAAGGTGGCCAGCAGTCCATCTTCGGGGTCACGGGTCCACAGGGAGTATTCGCTTTGCACGGCGGTGATCGGATGCACTGCATGCGCACGCCTGAGGGTCCCAGGAGACACTTCTGACAGACCAATGTGACGGATCAGTCCAGCTTGCACCAGTTCGGCCAGGGCTTCCACAGTGTCTTCGATGGGGGTGTTTGGGTCCACACGGTGCAGGTAGTACAGATCGATGAAGTCGGTCTGCAGGCGTTTCAGGCTGCCCTCGATGGCCTGCTTCACATATTCGGGTTTGCCATTGATGCCGAAGTGTTCGGTGGGGGTGCGGTGAATGCCGAATTTGGTGGCGAGCACCACCTGATCGCGTTTGCCCTGCAGGTATTTGCCCAGCAGTTCTTCGTTGGTGTGTGGGCCGTACACATCTGCAGTGTCCAGAAAGTTGATGCCATGGTCCAGGGCGTGATCCAGGGTGCGAAAAGATTCTGCATCGTCGGTGGTGCCGTAAGACTGGGACATGCCCATGCAGCCGAGGCCCAGCGGACTGACTTCAAGTGTGCCCAATTTGCGTTTGCTCATGGTGAAACTCCTTTGGTGTGAATCTGTAATCTTTTCAATCCTAGTAAAGATTACAAAATATATCAACAAGGCATCCAGGTGTACCAGAGAGAAGATTTCTGTACAACTTCTGGAATTCCGACCTAGATCTGGGTTTTCTGGCTGACGATGCGCAAAAAATTCGATCTCAGGTCCCTTCAAAAGCCAGCTTTCCAGTTCAATAGTTGACAAATTCTGTAATCTACTCTAACCTTCACCTCAAGCGCCCGGTGCTTCACCGGCAGCATCCCTCCCTGTGTTTAAACCTGTGTGTTTAAAGGAGTCTTCATGACCACTCAAACTGCCAAAAACGTTCCAGAGATTTTCTGGTTCATTCCCACCGGCGGCGATGGCCGTCACCTGGGCAGCAGCAACCAGAAACGCACCAACGATTTTCACTACCTCAAGAGCGTCGCCCAGGCCGCAGATTCCCTCGGCTTTGATGGTGCACTCCTCCCCACCGGGTATGGTTGTGAAGAAGCCTGGATCACTGCTTCTGCTCTCGCTCCCCTCACCCACAACCTCAAATTCCTGGTCGCCGTCAGA